>JAFNAH010000244.1 GCA_017860075.1 Acidobacteriota bacterium
AGGAGGGTTTCGTACGGAATCGACCCGGCCAGGGTCGACTGGAAGAGGTTTCTGGGCAACGCGAAAGACCAGCCGTTCGATGACTATCGGTTCCGCGAGTGGCGCTGGTTCTGGGACTTCGGCGGCGGAATTCTCACCGATCTGATGGTCCACTACCTCGACGTGGCCCACTGGTTCCTGGACCTGGACCACCCTGACGCCGCCGCGACGATCGGCGACACGTTCACACCGGAGAGCGGCTGGGAGACGCCGGACACGATCCAGACCCTTCTGCACTATGGCAGCAGGCAGGTGCAAGTCTACTTCGAGGGGACGTTCATCAACGCGCGCAATGCCGCCATGCTCGAGTTCATGGGAACCGACGCGACGCTCTACCTCGACCGCGGGCGCTACGAAATACACCCCGAACGCGGCCGGGACGGGATTTCCTACAGCGAGCTGGTGCTGGGCTCAGGCCCGCGCGGCGCCGACTTTTACAGGAATCCTGACGGGGAGCTGGTGCACCTGGCGAACTGGCTCGACTGCGTCCGCAGCCGCAAGCGACCCAACGCACCGGCCGAGGCCGGTGTGAGCGCGGCCGCTGCCGCACATCTCGGCAACGCGGCCTATCGGTCCGGCCAGGTCGCGCGGTGGCAAGGATAGCGTGGGCCGATCCGGACTCCCGGACATGCGATGAGAACACCGCTCGTACTGACTCTGTTGTTGTCCCCAGCGCTTTGGACGGCCAGCGCCCAACCCCCATACCGGCCAGCAACCGTCCGGATCGCCACGCCGATGGCCGCTCCAACCTGGGCGATGCTCGAGCGAGAATTGCTCCGCTTCAACTCAGAGGCTGTCGAACGCTTTGCCCGGAAGTACCTCGATGAGCGGGGCTACCTGCTCCACACGCCTCGCTGGGGCACGCTCGACGGTCCGGACGATGCCATAGAAACCTACTGGAACTGGACTCTGCTTCACACGCTGGGCGGGTCGGACGCAGTGCTTGAGCTCTACAAGAAAGCGCAGGAAGGCCACTGGAAGCAGTACGGCGAGCTCCGGACCAGGCTGACCGAGCTGGCCGCAAACGGCGCATACAGCAGGGAATTCATCACCCAGTCGGACTGGTTCCACATAGGCGAGGGGATGCGGGCCTTCCTTCTGCTTGGCTTGTCCGACCCGAACAACGAGGTCTACCGCCAGCGCACCACGCGCTTCGCCGCCATGTACATGGGCGATGACCCGGATGCGCCCAATTACGACCCCGTCCACAAGGTCATAAAGAGCATCTGGACCGGCAGCAAGGGACCGATGCTGCGAAAGGCCACCGCTTACGATTGGGTGGGTGACCCCGTCCCCGGCATATTCCATCTTCTCCACAACCCGGCCGGCCGCGGCAAAATGCTCGACCTGCAGGCAAATTACGAGAAGATGCTGGCGCATTGCACCGAGTACCTTGACAGTGTCGGCGACAACTCGCTCAATCTCGCCGCGACGACACTCGGGCTGAACGCCTACATGCTCACCGGCGACGAAAAATATCGCCGATGGGTATTGGACTATGTGGGCGCCTGGAAGGAGCGTACGGAACAGACAGGCGGCAACATCCCGAGCAACGTGGGACTCGACGGTAAACCCGGAGGCGAATACGGCGGGCGGTGGTGGAAAGGCACCTACGGGTGGAACTTCACCATATTCGACGGAGAACTCGGGCAGACCGCACACCGCAACTACTTCACCGCCGGATCCTGGCCGGGCTTCAGCAATGCGCTTCTGCTCAGCGGCGATCCTTCGTTCGTCCAGGTTCTGCGCCGGCAGATGGACAACATTTACGCACACAGGAAAGTGGAGAACGGCAGGACGCTGCTGCCGCAGATGTACGGAGACCCGAAAGGCTACAAGTACAACGGAGCTCCCGCCTGGTACCACTACACGGACCAGCTGCACACCGACCGCCTGACGGAGATTTACCTGTGGTCCATGAACCGCGCCGACCTCGAGCGCGTGCCCGCAGCGAACATCTACGAACCTCCGGCATCCAGCCGCGGGGGCTACAGTGAAAGTGATCGCTCCGCCCCCTGGCTCGGATTTCTCCAAGGCAAGCTGCCCGATTTCCCGGAGAAGGCGCTGCGTGCCGACCTCGAGCGCGTGCGACGCAAGATGGAGATGATCCGCACCGATCAAACAACGGCAGATACCCGGCTGGCGGACTATCTTCTGGACCTCAACCCGGCGACCACCGACGGCCTCACGAACTTGACCCTCGGCGGGTATTTTGCAAACGGCAGGATATGGGTGCTGCACAGCAGGTTCCGCTATTTCGATCCGGTGAAACGGCGCGCCGGCCTCCCCGAGGATGTCGGCGCTCTTGTCGAAAGACTGGGCGCGGACTCGGCAGCCCTCTTGCTGGTAAATCTGAATCCTGTCGAATCCCGCGATATGCTCGTTCAGGCAGGTGGGTACGGCGAGCACCGTTTCGACGGAGTGACAATCGACGGCCGGACGACGGAATTGGACGGTCCCGTGCTTGCCGTCCGCCTCGAGCCGGGCGCCGGCGCCCGGCTCGATTTCAGGATGACTCGGTACGCGCTTCGCCCGACGTTTGCTTTCCCGTGGGATCGCGGATGGTACCCCGGCACGGAGCCACAGCCATGAGCAAGAATGACAACCTTACGTTCTGGATGATCCTGCTCGGCGCACTCGCGGTATTGATGAGTGCCGCCGACATTCTGCGGCGCTGGAGTTACCTGGTAACGGGTGCACGGCTCGGTGACGTGCTCATCCTCACCTCCGGCATCCTCCTCCTCGGGTCGGGCGCGTGGCGCGGCTTGAGCCGGACTGTCCCGCGCGCAGCGACCTGGCTCGCGGCCGCCTCGGCCGCCCTGTTCACCGTGACCATGTTTGCGGGAGTCGTGACGGGCGCGATTCCCTGCTCTTCCGTGGGTTGAACATCGCAGAAACTGGCCCTCGGCGGGGGCTACGCGGCGCTGGCTGTTTCGGCGGGGCGAACTGCGCTTCGGGGCGCGGACAACCCGCCGCAGGAATGAGACGGGAAACGCAACGCTGCATCTCCGTTCCTTCCAAGTCGGGAGCGCCCGGATACACCACTGATAGCCCTGCCGGTTTGTCCTCAGGAGAGTTGCGCCGGGCGGTGATTTGAAACCTACTCGGGGTAGACATCCGCCGGGCGCGCTGTTTCCGGATCGTGGTAGTAGAATCCCACACCGTTCCGCACGACGTCGGCATAGCGCGGGACATTGCTGACGCGGATCGCCCTCTCAGGGTTCTTGATGGAGTACTGGTTGATTATTTCCAGCGCCACGGAACAGTGCTGCCCCACGCGTTTGTCGACAGGCCATCCCGATTCGTCATAGGGCACGAAAAGCTTACCCTGCCTGGCGAGGCTCAGGAGGAAAGGGTCTTTTCCGTTCAGAAGCAGGTCCGTCGTCTTCGGGCCCGTGGGCTGATCGAGAAAAGGGAAAGGTGCTTCCAGGAGAAAAGGCAGGGTCTCGGAGTAATCTCCTATCTCGCGGTGAGAGAGGCCGCGGAATCCCTGAGGCGAAGGCTCCACGTGATTCTCAAAACCCTCCATGGCCGTGACCGTCATCGACGCGATCGTGGCGATACGCATGGATCTTTCCGGCGCGACGATGCAGTTCGTCACCGGGAACATCGTCTCCGCGCCATGAACATCGATGGCGATATCCACACTCTCCTGTTTCAGCAGCCGCATCGCGGCGTCGGTCACCTGTTCCATCAGCGGGCCATTCGGACGCCCCGGCCAGGTCCGGTTTGTGTTCCTGGCATCCAGAAACGACAGCAGCTGTCTGTCGGGGTAATGCACGTAGACATCCGGGTCGGGCCACTGATCCAGCGGTGACGCACCGCGATCGCCCATCCTGAATCTCTTCGCTCCCCACTTCGTCGGGATCTCATAGAACAGAGGATAGCCGTCGCCCGGCCGGGTGTAGCGACCGGCACTGTCGTTGAAGTGTGGAATGACGATGAGCGTGCCTTTCTCAACCACCGCATTTTCGATGAAAACGAGAGCTGCCAATATGCCGTCGAGTTCGTTGGCGTGCGTGTCGGCCATGATCAGGGCCTTTCCCCCCGGCTCCTTGCCTTCGAGAAGAAAGACCTTCGTGTCGGCCATCGTGCCCTTCAACCCCGCGCCGTACCTGCTGAGGTCGGCCACACCGGTGACCCCCGGCCCGGCTGCGCGACATAACCCTCGATTTCATCTGACCCGGAGGATCCGTAATGCGAAGGGAATGAGGACTATCAGATACAGAAGCATCCTCTCCCGGTCCTCTTTTTCCCGGACGAAATTCCAGACGAGCATGCCGCCAACGTAGGCGCTGATGAGATAGTAGACAACCATGATGAGATCCATCTCAGACCTCCGGCGAATCGACGCCTACATGCTCCAGTTAACCAGGAAACTCAGTTTGGCGCTGAAGATGATCATCAGAATACCGACGGCCGTGATGAGAAGCCAGGGCAGCCAGGTCTCTTTCAGGAACGACCGGTAGGAATCCCGATACCCGGTAACCATCACGGTCAGCCTGCCGATAAGCGCCGTCGGCGGGAGGCCGTCTCCCAAAGGCCACAGCAGGCTCAATCCGGCAATCACAACGGTTGCGTGCATGCCCATGGAGTCCATGAACCAGACGAGCGGGATTCCGATGATTGCCGCCGCGCC
>JAFNAH010000245.1 GCA_017860075.1 Acidobacteriota bacterium
GGCCCCTTCTGGTTGAACAGTTCCTGGGTCGCTCCCGCCCGGATCGGCCAGAAATCCCTGTTGCCGCCGCTTGGGTCGTGACTCGATTGTTTCCGGGAGCGGTAGCTGTGTGCGCGTGCGTAAGGGGGCAGGAAATCGCCGCCGGGCGAGCCCGGTGTCGACTGCGCTGTCGCGCCCGAAGGCGCAGCGACAGCGAGGCCGGTGCCGGCAAGAATTCCCTGAAGAAACCCGCGTCTGCCCTTTTCGTTTGAGTGTCGAAACATTTGAACCTCCTCATATGCGCAAGAAAATCTTGCGCCGATACATCCAAAACAGGATCAACCAGTAGGTCAGAAGCTGCAACGCTCCGCGCGTCAGAAGCTCGAGCCTGGCTCCGAAGATCTGGAACGGAGCTGTGCCGAGATGGATCCGGAAAGCTTCGGCAATCTGGCGGCCGAAGTAATCTGCCAGGAAGTAGGCGGCGATCGAATTCATGCCGATCACGATGAGAGGGAAAGCCCACTTCTTGTATTTCTTGACCTCGATGATCCAGCAGAAGCCGGCCAGGAAAAGGAAGCAGATAGCGCCGCTGAACAGCGTCCAGGAAGGTGTCCAGATACGCTTGACGATCGGGCAGATACCTGCATAGTGGAGAAAAATGCTCGACGCAAATCCTGCCGCTGCTGCAACGAGGAATTTCCTGGTAGGAATACGCGGCGCTTCCGCGCGCAGCCAGCTGCCCGCGATCACGCCCAGGATCATCGTGGCAAGCGTCGGGATGAAACTCAGGGTCAGGTAGCCTCCGCGGTTGAAGACAAATGGTGTCGTGCGCGGGAAAAGATTGAGGAACCATTGGTCAAACGCGGTGCCGAGGTTCACGTTCTTGTTCCAATGCGCTGCGAAGCCGGAGTAATTGTGTGCCCAGTCCGCCGGCAAGCCCACGGCCCGGTAGTCGAAGCCGGGGCCTGGAAGGGGATACAACGCCCACGCGAGCCAGTAGCCTGTCAGGATCGCGCCGAACGCCACCCACTGCCAGCGCTCTCTCACGAATCCGAGCAGAAACAGAAACGTGTATCCCAGGCCGATCTGCGTGAGCGTATCTTCAAACGTATAGTTCGGTATCGGGCCCCGCTGCGAGCGCAGGAAGATACCGAGCCAAACGAGCAGCAGGGAACGCCAGAGCGTGTGCGCCATCATCTTGCCGAACGAGGAGCCCTTCGCCATACGGCTGGCGATCGAATACGGCAGGGCTACTCCCACGAGGAAGGAGAAGGATGGCTGGATCGTGTCGTGAAGGGAACAGCCGGCCCATTCGACGTGACTTTGGTTGAAGGCGAGGAATTCCCAGAACCAGTTGCCCGGGAATCCGCGCGCGACCATCGCCAATCGCAGCACTTCAGCCATCATCAGTAACATCACGAAGCCACGGTATGCGTCGATGGCCGTATTGCGCACGGTTGCCGACGGGACGCCACCGGCTGTTGCTGCGAGCGGGTTGTTAGCGGTTATCGTTTGCATCCCTTACTCCTTGATCTATCCTCGAAGCGAGACTGTTCCGACTAGCACCACAATGAGCAGAATTCCTCGAAAACCTGGAGCTAGACCTGGACCTGGACTTCGACCTGGACCTGGACCATCTCTTTGGGCGAGCAATCCCAGTTGCTTGATTTTTGATATTCCTCGCTGTTCCCGCAGGTCCAGGTCTAAGTCCAGGTCCAGCTCGAGGGCCAAGTCCAAGGTCCTGCCGAAGGATTCTCCTACACCAGCGACATTTGTGACAGTCCTCCGGCTCACCACTGGCGCTTTTCGACGCGAGGACGCTCCGCCCGGCTCATGTCCTTACGGTCTATGGCCGGGTGCTTGAGTCCGCGCAGTTCGTCCATGTTTTCGCATACCTTGAGGACCGCATCGGCGATGTCGTCAGTGTCCTTCCGGGTGCCCAGGAAGATGTGGTGCGGCAGCCAGACTGACTCATGGTAGGCTGCGCGCTCCGACACCGGGCAGTGGTAGAGACTCTTCAGATCCAGCGGCTCGGTTCGGCCCCAGCTCAACGCCGGGAATTCTCCCGCATCCACCGGGAACAGGGCGCTTCGATAGACCGGCTCATAGAAAAGGCCGTCGCAGGGAACGCCCTCCATTTCGAGTGCTCCAAGAAAAGCGGCGCGCGGGATTCCACCGAAGTGCTCCGGCTGATACTTGAAGACGTACTGGTAGGCGGCGATGCGGGTGTTCCGTTTGTCGCGTTTCAGAAAGCCCAGCCCCGGTATTCTGGCGAGGCGCTTCTCGAAGTGGTTCATGTTGGCCCGGCGCGTCTTGGCCTGCTGCGGCAGGCGTTCGAGCTGGGCTTCCAGGATGGCTGCCTGAAACTCCGTGATCCGGTAATTGAACCCGATCAGACGGTGCCGGTAGTTGTCGGTGATGCTGGCACGGCCGCAGTTCACGTAGGACTGGGCGCGCTCGTAGTATTCCAGGTTGCTTGTGACAAAAGCGCCTCCCTCGCCGGCGGTCATCAACTTGCTCGATTGAAAACTGAAGCAGCCGGCGTCGCCCGACGCGCCGGCACCCTTGTTGCGCCACCTGCCGCCGTGCGCGTGCGCGCAATCCTCGATGACGGCGATCTTCCGGTCGGCTGCGATGCGCATGATTTCGTCCATGTCCGCGAAGCGCATCGCGAGATGGACGGGCAGGATGGCACGTGTCTTCGGCGTGAGGGCCTTTTCGATCAGTCTGTGATCCAGACAGTAGGTATCCGGGTCTATGTCCACGAAGACCGGGACGGCATTCAGGAGCAAGATCGGTCCGACAGAACCCTCCCATGTGTAGGCGGGGACGATCACTTCATCGCCCGGCTTGATGCCGATGGCTTTCAGCGCGACTTCGATGGCGACGGTTCCGTTGGCCAGGGCGATGCAGTATTTCGCGCCGTGAAAGCGGGCGAACTTTTGCGCAAACGTGCCTGCCTTCGCGTTAGGGAAGGGGTAGCCGCCCCAGTTGCGGGAGGCCAGGACCTGTTTCAATGCGGCCAGTTCCCGTCCTGTATATGCGGGCCACGCCGAAAAGGGCTTTCGCCTGAGAGGTTTGCCGCCTGTAATCGCGAGTTTTCCCATGGTCATCTTCCTCAGGTTAAGGGGGGACAGTCACCGGTGTCCCAAAACCAAGAGACAGCCCAGGTACTCTGGTTCCGGACTGATGGTGCCCCTGAGTGGTTGCGTTCGCTAGTGCCGCCTCGGTAATTTACCGGTCTTGAGGCGACACGGGGACACTGGTGACTGTCCCCCTTTCTAGCCTTCCTCGACGACAGTAAACTCCATCAACCCGGCCAGGTCCCGGACGGCCGCGACCCGGTCGCCGTAGAATATGACCCGGTGCAGGCCTCCCTCGTAGCCTTCCAGCAGTCTGCGCGCGTCCGCGACCTTTGTGGTTATCTTCGTGCGGCAGCCGCGATCCGAGTCGGGATTGTCGATGATGGTGCCGGTGGAAATCAACATCGTGTCCTGGTTGATCAGCTTTGCCATGGTGATCACCTGGCCGACCCGCATCTTCACCTGAAGCGAGGCGCCCTTGTTGTCTTCCATGTGGCTCCGGATGATGTACGGCGCCCTTTCGCCGGACGGGCCATCCATCCGCGTCGCAGAGACGCAGTGGGCGTGGATCACCGTGTTCTTCGACGTATCTATGACGGGATCGCTCACATACCCGGGCACTCCGAAAGCGTAGGTGTACATCAACTGGGTGAGGGTCGAGTCGAGGTCCCCTTCACAGACACCGGCGAAGCCGAGGTCGTTCAGTTTGCAGAATGCCAGGCAGGGGTATGCCGGGAGTCTCTTCTGCGTGAAGAGTCCCAGGCAGTTGATCGTCACTGCCTGTGCCCGCTCCTCCTCCATGATCCTGCGCAGCGCGAGGTAGAGCCGGCCGGAACTGGCGATGTCCTGTTGCGACGGTTCGACCACACGGAGCGCCCCGGAAATCCACTCCTTCGCCTCGGCACCCGCAGCGTCGTCGGCGACGGATGCAAACGCGGCATTTACCCTTTCCGGCGTTACATGGACTACCTCCGTACCGAGACGTTGGAGAATGCGGGCGCTCGTTTCCGGCGAAGGAGCGGACGTGTTCACGTAGAGTATTCTCGTCTTTTTCATGAGGTGGGCCGCCCGGATCAGTCGCAGGGCGTCGGGGATTTCGCCGAAATCGCTGGTCGCCAGGCA
>JAFNAH010000246.1 GCA_017860075.1 Acidobacteriota bacterium
GGACCCGGCCCCTCACTCCGCAGACGGGGCGGGAATTGCCGGACCCTCCTTTGGAGCGATTGCCGGCAATTGAAGAAAGAAGGTGGCGCCGCGGCCGGCCCCCGCGCTTTCGGCGCGGATCGTGCCTCCGTGTAATTCCACCAGATGCCGGACGATAGCCAGGCCGACGCCGAGGCCGCCGTGCTTGCGGGTGACGGAACTGTCTGCCTGGCTGAACCGGTCAAAAACGCGGGGCAGGAAGTCGGACGGGATGCCTTCTCCGCTGTCAGTCACCGAGGCCTCCACATGGGAATCGGTCTGCCTGAGTCGAACCTCGATTCGTCCCTCTTCAGGAGTGAACTTGAGCGCGTTGGACAGGAGATTCCAGAAGACTTGTTGGAGCCGCCCGGGATCGCCCATCACCTGGGGGACAGCGGGATCGAAGTGAAGCACCAGTTCGATGCGTTTGGCCTGGGCCGCCAGGCGGACGCTTTCCACTGCTGCCTCGATCACTGCCTCGAGGTGGAGGGCTTGCACGTTCATTATCAATTTGCCGGCGACGATCCTGGAGATATCGAGCAAATCCTCCACCAACTGGGACTGAATTCGCGCATTGCGCTCGATGGTCTCTAATCCCTCCTGAAGCAGGTCCGGCTCCACTCCTCCTGTACGCAGGTTGTAGGCCCATCCCAATATCGGGTTGAGAGGAGTCCGAAGTTCGTGGGAGACAGTGGCGAGAAACTCGTCTTTCATGCGACTGGCCTCCTCCGCCTGCAGCCTGGCGGCCTCGGCCAGCGCCTGCCTTTCCCGTTCCCCTTCGAGCTGTTTTCGATAGAACTGCGTTGCCTGGTGTTTCCAGCCAAAGCTCACGCCGGTTCCTACGATGGCCATCAACAGGAGCACGACGACAATGGTGATCCTGGCGCGCTCCCTGATGGGCGCGTAAATCTCCTCGGTGTCTACTTTCGCCACCATGACCCAGGGAGTATCGGGAACGGGGCAGAAGGCCGCCAGCACCGGGACGCCCCGATAGTCTATCCCTTCCGAAACACTCCTCTGCCTTGATGCGGCTTTCGCGAATGGGAAGTGAGGGGCGTCGAGAGGGGCGGAAAGCGTCAGGGCGCTTCCCTTGCGGTGTCGCAAATCATTTAAGAACAGGATTCTGTTTCCCTCCCGCCGGATGATCAGGGTCTCAGCCGATCGGCTCGGAGTAGGCCAGGACTGAATGAGCGGGAACAGGAATCGATAGGGATCGACGCGGAGCACCATGATCCCGATGACTGTCGAGCCGTTTTCGTCTTCCTGTACCAGCGGGGTATACAGGTCGAGGTAGATTTTCCCTTCGCGCTTGGTCCGATAGAGGTCCGAAAAAACCACGTCCCTGGAGCGCATGGTGACAGACAGGCATTCCTGATCGCAACTTTCAGCCAGGCTGTCGGACCTTGTGCCCAAACGAGGCCTCCCGGACGGATCGAGCAGCAGGACGCTCTGATAGCCGTTGTCCCTTTGCAGGGCGGCCATCCAGATCAACAGACTCCCCGTGAAGGTCGGATCGGCGGGCTTCTTCAGCCATTGGGCGATGCGGGCCGCGATGAGCTGATTGTCGCGAATCACACTCGCGTTGGCCAACCGCTCCTGCCGCCAGTTCTCGATCAGATTCACCTTCAGATCGGCAATGGCCGCCAGGTCGTTTTCGATGTTCTTTTTGATTTCGGCTTTGCCGCTGCGGTAGAAGAAAAGCCCGGCCAGGCCAATGATGAGGGACAGTCCCAGGAACACCAGAATGACCATCCAGGGCGTCTTTTGGATCGAGTCGGCTGAATTCATGTCCGTTCAAACACAATACATTGAGGCAAACTGATCCCCAAGCAATCATTTCTCAGACAAGCATATCGGGGAAACCGATTATAATCGCCGCCACTGCTTTGCATCGACGGTCTGTGGGGGATCGCCTCGATGTGGTTATTCACCCAACGGTAGGAGGCAACGATGTCCGAAATGAAACAGCACGATCCGTCGTCTTCGCGTCGCGATTTTCTGAAGAGCACAACGCTCGTGGCCATGGCAGCCGGTGCAGGCAGCGTTACGCCGGGACAGGCAGCACAGGCTCAACCGGCGGGTGGTTCTGCCAAGGACCCTTACGCGATCGCAGCCCGCTTCAACAAGTTCCTGCGCGTTACAGATGTTACCGATGGCCTGGACGCCGTCGGCCGTGCCGACCTCACTCTCATGGACCCGGCGATCCGGCCGTTGTGGATGGGGATGCGATTCTTCGGCCCCGCCGTCACCATGCGTGTCGTTCCGACCAACCGGCGCATGCCGGTGGTTTCCCGGAAGGAGGCACTCGAGCAGCACGATATCTGGGGCAAGATGGGCGGCTGGCATGTCGAACTGGAGCCGCACCTCAAGAAAGGCTGCGTCATCGTGATGGCTACCAGCGGCGCCAGGGAATGCGGCTACTGGGGTTCCAACAACAGCCTCGACATGATGAGCCGTGGGGTGGCGGGGATTGTCACCGAGGGCAATTGCCGCGACACCGATGAGGTCATCATGCAGAAGTGCAACGTCGCCTGCCGCGGCATCGGCCGGACCATCATCCCGGGCCGGGTCGAGCTGATCGATGTCGAAACCCCGATCGGCTGCGGCGGTGTGATGGTCCGCCCGGGCGATATCGTCGGATGCGACTGGGACGGCTGCATCGTCATTCCGATCGAAGTTGCCGAAGAAGTCCTGGCGATATCGGCGCGCATCGCCGTCGATGACAAGAAGGGCCGGCGTCGCCTGTACGATCGCCTGGGCCGCAAACCCGACGAAACGGTGGACTGGGAGGCAACCGCGGAGTATTTCAAGGATCTCCTGTAGGAGAGACAGAGGAGGCTTCATGACTAACCTCGAATTCTTCATCGCACGCCGGAAAGCCGAACTGCCCGCGTTCATCCGCGTGCTCAAGGCAATCCCTGAGAAGAAATCAGACTATCGCCCCGACCCGAAGGCCCGAAGGGCCGTGGATCTGGCTTGGCTGCTCGCGGTCGAGGAGATTGCCCTGCTCAGCCTCATCGACACCGGCGTCGTGGAATGGAAAGACACACCACCGCCGGAGCACCTTGGCGAAATCGTAGCTGCGTTCGATCGCAGCTCGGCCGAAGTCAACGCGCGGCTGGAAGGTCTTGATGGGGCGGCATGGGAGAAGAAAGTCAAGCTCCTGATGGGCGGCGGCGGCGCCTGGGAAGACTCGCTCTCGCAGATCGCTTGGGGATTTCTGTTCGATGCCATCCACCACCGCGGGCAACTCAGCACGTATCTGCGCCCGATGGGGGGGAAGGTGCCGCAGATCTACGGCCCGTCTGCCGACGACCCCGGCCAGTAGGCTGAGCCGGGCAGGGTGTCTGCGGCACTCGTTGGCAGTATTGACAGAACATTGTCCTCTCGAGGAACGCGAGGACACGCTGATAGCTGCGCAATATTGACAATGCAAGGAGGAAGGAGGACAATTAGGAAGAAGGATGATCAGATATGGCGCTGAATGTCAAGAACGCAGAGGCTGATCGCCTGGCACGTGAGCTGGCCAAAAAGACCGGCGAGACGATCACTGAGGCTGTGGTCAATGCTTTGAGAGAGCGTTTGATCCGGGAGAACGGTCGTAGATCGCCCTTGCCGCTTAAGGATGAGATTCTGGCCATCGGAAGGCGGTGCGCCGCACTCCCCGACGTGGACTGCCGCTCTTCCGACGAGATCCTCGGCTACGACGAAATCGGGGTTCCGGAGTAGCTTGTGGTAATCGATTCATCCACGGTGCTTGCGATCCTGCTACAGGAACCCGATGCCGAGTGCTATGCGCAGGCGATCAGTGATGATCCGACGCATCTGATGTCAGCCTTTTCGTTTCTGGAGGCTTCGGTAGTCATTGCCGCGCGCAAAGGGCCTGCGGCGGTACACGAACTCGATCTATTAATCCATCGCGCCAGGATTGAGGTCGTCTCATTCAACGCCGAGCAGGCGGAAGCCGCGCGGGAGGCCTGGATGCGGTATGGGAAGGGCCGTCATCCGGCTGCGCTGAATCTGGGCGATTGTTGTTCCTACGCGCTCTCGCAGACGTCAGGAGAACCGCTGCTTTATAAAGGGAGCGGTTTTTCTATGACTGATGTCCGTCGCGCCTGAAACCCGTGCCCGCTGCGGTCAGCTCAACTTTCCCATCGAGCTAG
>JAFNAH010000631.1 GCA_017860075.1 Acidobacteriota bacterium
GCGTTGGCAGGCGCGGCGGACCCGCCGGCGCCATACGGCGTCCTTCCAAGCCCGGGGCAACTCGCGTGGCACCAGCTGGAGTTTTACGGCTTCGTCCACTTCACGATCAACACCTTTACCGACAAGGAGTGGGGCTACGGCGATGAATCGCCCGCGCTCTTCGATCCGACGGAATTCAGCGCCGAACAGATAGTCGGCGCCATGGCCGACGCGGGCATGGCCGGCGTGATTCTCACCTGCAAGCATCACGACGGTTTTTGTCTCTGGCCCTCGAGATACACTCGGCACTCTGTCGCCGCCAGCCCCTGGAGGAACGGTAAGGGAGACGTTGTGCGCGCGTTTGCAGACGCCTGCCGCGCGCGCGGGCTCAGGTTCGGCATCTACCTCTCACCATGGGATCGCAACCATCCCGAGTACGGCCGTCCAGCCTATCTCGAGTACTATCGCAACCAGCTCCGCGAGCTGCTGACGCAATACGGGCCCGTGTTCGAAGTCTGGTTCGACGGCGCGAACGGCGGCGACGGCTACTACGGAGGCGCGCGCGAGCGGCGCACAATCGATCCCACCGCCTACTACGATTGGCCGAACACATGGAAGATCGTCCGGGAGCTGGCACCAGAGGCCTGCATGTTCAGCGACGTCGGGCCCGACATCCGCTGGGTCGGCAACGAACGGGGCTACGCGGGCGATCCGTGCTGGGCTACCTACACGCCGCGTGGGCGCAACGGGCAGCCTGCGGCACCGGGACAGGCCATTTACCAGGAGGGTGAGAACGGCCATCGTGAGGGGAAATATTGGATGCCTGCCGAGGTCGACGTCTCGATCCGCCCCGGGTGGTTCTGGCATGAGCGCGAAAACGACAAGGTCCGCACACCGGGAAACCTCGTCGAGCTGTACTACCAGTCCGTCGGCCGAGGAGCTTCGCTGCTCCTCAACCTGCCGCCCGACCGGCGCGGCCGCCTGCACGAAAGCGACGTTGCATCGTTGCTGGCCATGCGGCGTATCCTCGATGCGACGTTCGGCCGGGATCTCGCCAAGGGGGCGAAAGCCACGGCCTCCAATGCGCGCGGTGGCGGCGAGCAGCGCTTTGCGCCCGCAAACGTGCTGGATGGCAACGGAGCAACCTACTGGTCGACGGATGATTCAGTGACTTCCGCTGTACTCGAGCTGGACCTGGCGTGCGAGACAACCTTCAACGTGATCAGCCTGCGCGAATTTCTTCCGCTCGGCCAGCGCGTCGAGACCTGGGCACTCGACCGGTGGAACGGCAGGGCGTGGATCGAGTTCGGGGCCGGTACCGCGATTGGCTCACACCGGCTCTGGCGTGGAGGACCGCAGACGGCGGCGAAGATCCGCCTGCGCGTGACCGGTCCGGTCTGCCCCGCCATCAGCGAATTCGCCTTGTACCGTGAGCCCGTCCACATGGAAACACTGGTGACCGTCCCGCTCACCTGTCAGTATTTGCCGAACTCCCGGACCGTCTCGTAGAGAGCAAAAACGTTCTCGACCTTCGTCTCCGGCAACAGGTAGTCGTGGCTCGGCGATGCGATATAGCCGCCGTCCGGCATCATGATGGCGAGCGTCTCCCTGGTCTTCTCCCGCACCAACTCCGGTGTACCGTCGATGAGCCAGTGGTGGGTGTCAATGCAACCTTCGAAGACGATGCGGCCTCCGAACGCGGCTTTGAGCCCGGCTGGCGCCATGCCGCGTGAATCGGGCTGGAGCGATTGGAGCGCTTCGATGCCGGCATCAATCATCGCCGGGATGAGGGGGAAGAACCCGCCGCAGCAGTGAAGCATGACCTTGAGTCCGAAGTCGTGGCCGAGCCTGGCCAACCGGGCGAGGTGCGGCAGGAAGAAACGGCGAAAGGTCCGCTCACCGACGACCGGGCCATTCTGAGTACCGAAGTCGTTCCCGATGAAGAATATGTCGATGGCGCCGGCCGCGGCCTCGAATATACGCAAGCTCGATCGATGATAGTAGTCGACGATGTGCCCGAGCAGAACGTCCACGACTGAAGGGTCTTCGGCCAGCATCACCATGAGGTTCTCCATCCCAAGCAGGTCGATGGCATCATGGAAGAATGGGGACCAGTCGCCGCCGAGAACGGCGTACCGGCCACCCCAGGCCAGCGCTTCTGCCCGCACGCGCGAGACATCCATCCATGCTGGATCGGGCCATGGGTAGGCTTCGATGTCGGCGACGGTGCGAGCCTGCGCCAGGGGGTGGCTGATGGGTTGACCATATCCATACCCGGTCCGCTCGACGCCAAACGGCGTCCGGGACGTGGCACCGGGATGGAGGAAGGCGCGGTCGGGGCTCCAATCGGGCGGCCCGGCGTAGGTGGCGTGAACCCGCCGGAAATCGTCGCCGACAAAGACGGCCAGATCTTCGTCGGACTTCAAGCCCGCCCTGGTCTTGGCCAATTCTTTCCATTCGGGCGAGGCGCCGAGCCAAACGGGCACCCGATCGGGGATCTTGCCGGCAAAGACAGCCAGAACGCGCTCCCGGGAAGTCATTCTGCAAATCTAGCACAACTCCCCGGCTGGCACATCCCGTGCCGCCACACGCCGCGGCTCAGCTTCGTTGACGGCCGGAGGGTTCGTACAGTAACCTCCGCGGGTTATGATTGACTTGCGCACCGCCCGACTGTCTTCAGCAACCCGCGCCACGCGACAATGGTTCTTCAGTCACGAATCCTTCCGGACGGAAGTATCCTCCCCGGATCTATAACACAGTTCGCCTTTCCGGAGCCCCTCCTGTCATCAACGGTCGCCTGGACGATCCTGCATGGAAGGAAGGTGAGTGGGCAGGTGACTATACGCAGCAGATGCCGGTCGAGGGGGCCAAACCCAGCGTGCCTACCGAGCTCAAGATCCTCTACGACGACCGCAACGTCTACGTGGCCATCCGCGCTTACGATGATCCATCGCTCGTCCATCGCTATCCGGGACGACGCGACGACTTCGCTGAGTTCTCCGTCGACATCGTCGGCATCTGTTTCGACAGCTACAACAGCAAGCGCACCGGCTTCGAGTTCGATCTCACCGCCGGAGGCAGCAAGATCGATCTCATCCTGGGCAACGGCGAGTTGGAATGGGACACCACCTGGGACGCGGTCTGGGACGGGGAAGTGGCGCACGACAGCCAGGGCTGGACGGCCGAGTTCCGCATCCCATTCAACCAGCTCCGCTACGGGCCTCAGGACGAGCAGGTCTGGGGGATGCACGCGTGGCGGTGGATCAGCCGCAACAAGGAAGAATCCCAGTGGCAACTCATCCCGAGGCAGAACACCGGACGCATGCACCAACTCGGCGAGCTGCACGGTATCCGCAACCTGTCGCGTCCGCGTCACGTGGAGCTTCTGCCGCATGTCCTCGGGCGGGTCGAGCCCGACCGCGCGGGTGCGGGAGGCACAGAGGTTTCGGCGTCAGCCGGACTCGACGCGAAGATCGGCCTCACATCCAACTTCACGCTCGATGTTACGGTGAACCCCGACTTCGGACAGGTCGAGGCGGACCCCTCGGTCATCAACCTCACCGCGTACGAGACTTTTTACCCGGAGAAACGGCCGTTCTTCCTGGAGGGCAAGAAGATCCTGAGCTTCCCGATCGAGG
>JAFNAH010000247.1 GCA_017860075.1 Acidobacteriota bacterium
CGACCCTCGCCATGGCCCCGTCGGTATCCCTGGGGCCGATCCCTTCGGAGACAAACATGGGCACTCTGCTTGGGTTGGTGATGGGAGAGGTCGCATTCGGCATGATGCTGGGCCTGGTCGCGTCGTTCATCTTCGCGGGCCTGCAATTCGCCGGGCAGGTAGTCGGCTTCCAGCTCGGATTTTCGTTGGCCAACCTGATCGATCCCCAGAGCGAAGTTGAAACCTCGGTTGTCTCGTTTCTGTATTACTACCTGGGAGTCTTGCTCTTTCTTCTGATCAACGGCCACCACTGGTTCTTCCTGGCAGTGAACGACAGTTTCAACTATCTCCCGGTGCAGGGTGTAACCCTGCATGCACCGCTCATCAAGGATCTGATCCGACTCTCCTCGCAAATGTTCGTGTCCGGGATACAGATCGCAGCTCCGGTACTCGCGATCACGATCATCAGCGACATCGTTCTCGGGATACTGGGGCGTGCCGCACCCCAGATACACATCCTGATCGTCGGCCTGCCGCTCAAGAGCCTGGTCGGATTTGCCGCTCTGAGCATCTCTTTTTACTTCCTGCCCCAATTGCTGACAAAGTACTACCTCCAGCTCCACCACGACCTGTTTGCCCTGCTTCAACGGATGGTTTGATAAGCGATGGACGGCGGCAGAGAGAGCAGGACCGAGAAACCTACCCCGAGAAGGCTGCAGAAGGCCCGCGAGAAAGGGCAGATTGCCCGCAGCAGGGAGGTGGCCCCTGCCCTGGTGCTGCTTGGCGGACTTGTCATCCTCTATTACTCCGGTCAGAAGCTGGTGCTGACCCTGGCCATCCAGATGCGGGACACGCTGCGATTGAACGTCCCGTCGGAGGTCACCGTCCCTTTCATTCAGGGTATTCTCCATACCACCGCAGTCCGCCTCGGTTCTACCGTGGGGCTGGTCATGGCTGCAGCCCTGCTCCTTGGCGTCACTGCAAACGTGATGCAGGGGGGCCTTGCCCTCTCATGGAACGCGCTGGCCTTCAACTTCGAGAAGCTCAGCCCCAAGAACGGGTTGGGACGCGTCTTCTCCAAGAACGGGCTGATCGAGCTGATGAAAGCCATGCTCCTTCTCTCCGTGGTATCGGTAATTGCCTACAGGGTCGTCTACGACCACCTGCCGCTCTACCCGAGGCTGGTCCTGATGGACCCGGGGCAACTTCTCTATTGGATTGCGTCCATTTGCTACGAGGTTTTCATCCGGGTCGCTGTCTTTCTCGCCTTCCTTGCCGTCGCCGACTATGGTTTCCAGAAGTACCGGTTCCTGGAGCAGTTGAAGATGACAAAGCAGGAAGTGAAGGAGGAATACAAGGAGCTCGAAGGTGATCCGCTTGTAAGGGCCCGCATCCGCAGGATCCAGCGGGAGCTGGCCAGACGCCGCATGATGGCGGAAGTGCCGAAGGCGGACGTGGTCATCACCAACCCCACCCACTACGCCGTCGCGTTGAGCTACAAGATGGAATCCATGGAAGCGCCGCAGCTCGTCGCAAAAGGTGTCGGATTCTTGGCGCTGAAAATTAAAGAATTGGCACAACAGCACGATGTCCCGCTCGTAGAGAACAAGTCACTCGCGCAGACACTCTATAAAACCGTTGAAATCGGCGAGTACATTCCAGCCTCACTTTACAGGGCAGTCGCCGAGATACTGGCCTACGTCTACAAGGCCAGAAACGCCTGGAACCAAAAGAGATAAATCCATTCCCGCGTCTCGCCTCCAATCCGTTCCCACGCACCGGTGCCTGACTCGTCGGCCGGGCCATACCTTGCGGATTCGCGAAATACGGCCCGGCGCGCCGGATGGTACGGCAGTTGCATTAATCGATCTCCGAACAGCCGGAATATGTAGCGGAGATCGAATACACGATGAGCGTTGCAGAAAAGGCAGTCCTTCCAGACTTCTCGCGCCTGCTGAACAACATACACCTCGTCGTGCCCCTTTCGGTCATGGGTATCCTGCTCGTGATGGTGCTGCCGATGCCGCCCATCATGCTCGATCTCCTCATCAGCCTGAACATCACGCTTTCGATCGTGATCCTGCTGGTCTCGATGTACATCCTGCAGCCGGTCCACTTCTCGGTTTTCCCGTCGCTGCTGCTGATCGTGACACTCTTCCGGCTGGGGCTGAATGTCGCCTCGACGCGCCTGATCCTGCTGCGCGGTTCTGAGGGTACGGCAGCAGCGGGGCGCGTCATCGAATCCTTCGGGCAGTTTGTCGTCGGAGGCAACTACCTGGTTGGCATCATAGTTTTTATCGTCCTGATCGGCATCCAGTTCATCGTCATCAATCACGGCGCGGTTCGCATATCCGAAGTCACCGCGCGGTTCACCCTGGATGCGATGCCCGGGAAGCAGATGAGCATCGATGCCGACCTGAATGCCGGTCTGATAGATGAGAAGGAAGCGCGGGTGCGCCGCGAGATGATCGCGAAGGAAGCGGAATTCTACGGCGCCATGGACGGTGCGATCCGGTTCACGAGCCGTGACGCGATTGCCAGCCTGCTCATCCTCGGGATCAACATCATCGGCGGTTTTCTGATCGGGGTCCTCCAGTTCGATATGGGTCTGGCCGACGCCGCGAAAAGGTTCACGCTGCTGACGGTCGGTGACGGCCTCGTTACCGCCATCCCCTCACTGCTGATCTCGGTCGCCGGCGCCATGATCACAACTCGCGCCGCCTCTGATTCCAACCTCGGCGACGACGTGGCGAGGCAGCTCTTTGCCAACCCGATACCGGTCGCCATTGCGGCGGGCGTGCTCTTCTTCCTCGGTCTCATTCCAGGCCTGCCGGGACCGCCGTTCATAATGCTTGCCGGGGTGGTCGGATTTCTCGCGCTTCAGACGCACCGGAGGCGGGAGGGCGAGCGGATCGTCATCGAGAAAGCCCACGCGGAAAAGCTTGAAGCCGAGCGGCCCAAGGAAAAGATCGAAGGACTGCTCAAGGTGGATCCGCTCGGGCTCGAGGTAGGCTACGGGCTGATCCGCTACGTGGATCCCAACCAGGGCGGGGACTTCCTCAACCGGATCAAGTCGATCCGCCGGCAGATCGCGATCGATATGGGCCTGGTTGTACCGCCCGTGCACATTACTGACAACCTCCAGCTCAACCCGAGGGATTACTCGATTCTCCTGAAAGGTGTGGAGATCGCGCGCGGCGAGCTGATGCAGGACCATCTTCTGGCCATCAATCCGGGAACGGCGCGCGAAGAGATCCAGGGGCTGCCGACGGTGGAGCCGGCCTTCGGCCTGCAGGCGCGCTGGATCAAGCCCCCGGAACGCGAGCACGCCCAGCTCATCGGCTATACGGTGGTGGATCCCACGACAGTGCTGGCTACCCATATCACTGAGATCATCAAGGTTCATGCTCACGAACTGCTTGGAAGGCAGGAGACAAAGGGCCTCCTGGATACGGTCTCCGAGAGTCACCCCAAGGTGGTTGAGGAGCTGGTGCCGAAGATCCTGTCGCTGGGAGAGGTGCAGAAGGTCCTGCAGAATCTCCTCAAAGAGCGCGTCAGCATTCGCGATATGGTGAGCATCCTCGAGACCCTGGCTGACTTCGCCCCGCTCACCAAGAACCCCGGGATCCTGACTGAATACTGCCGGCAGGCACTTGGAAGGTCGCTCTGCAAACCCTACCAGAGCGATCGGAGTGAGCTGCACGTGTTTACCGTGAATCCCGAGATCGAGAAGAGCATAAGCGACGGCATCGTTCACACCGAGCAGGGTTCCTACCTGGCGCTGGAGCCGCGTCAGGCCAAGGACATCATGAGCCGGTTCCGGCGGGCGCTGGAAGCAACCGGGCCCGGCAACCCCGTGGTCCTGTGCTCCCCGAACGTGCGGATGTATGTCCGCCAGCTTCTGGACCGTTTTCTGCCGAATGCGGCGATCCTTTCGCACAGCGAGATACCGCCCAACGTGCGCGTCGTCTCCATGGGAATGGTGAGCTAGGATGAAGATAAAGACCTTCTACGCAAAAAGCATGCAGGCCGCCCTTCGGCTGATCAAGGAACAGCTCGGTCCTGACGCGTTGATTCTCTCGAGCAGGGAGTATCCGCCGGCAGGCCCCGGGCGGGTTTCCAATGGATTCGAGGTGGTCGCGGCCGTGGACGACGAGGGTCTTGCGGGGCAAAAGACGGAAGCTGACAGTA
>JAFNAH010000248.1 GCA_017860075.1 Acidobacteriota bacterium
GGGCGTAACGTGCGGGACAAACGCCACCGACATCCCGTAGGCCCCTACGCAGGCGCCATAGACCCAGGGGATGTTCCACCGCAAGCTGGCATCGTTCAAGAGGTACCTGGTCTCGAAGTTGTCCGTTCCATCCAGGATAATGTCATGTCCCTGGACCAGTTCCGCGATCGTGGAGGATCGGACGTCGAGGATTTGGGGGCGGACGTCAACGGAACTGTTGATCGCTCGCAGGTGCCTGGCCGCCGCGATCGCCTTGGGCAGCCCGCTGCTACAGTCTTCTTCGGTAAAAAGCGATTGGCGCTGCAGGTTGCTTTCCTCGACGTAATCGCGATCTGCTATCGTGATGCTGCCGATCCCCGCCCGCACCAGTATTTCGGCAATTACGGATCCGAGTGCTCCGCACCCGACCAGGAGTACCCTACCGCGGAGGATCCTCGCCTGGCCGGCGGCTCCGATACCGCTGAAGAGAACCTGTCGTGAATACCTGTCAGTCACCTGTTCCATCCGACCATCTTCAAGCTCGCGAATCACACTAATCCTAGCATATGCTTTTCACCCGCCGCTGCCTTTCAGGTATTATTGACGCGCTATGGTGGAGCGCAAGCCGCGCGCCCGAAAGAAGGGCCCGGCGAGGAAGAAATCCCGCCGTCTGCAGTTGCTCAAGATTCTGGCGGTGCCCGTGTCGCTGGCCGTGGTCGTCGCGGGTATCTTCCTTATCCGCTATTACTACATTTTTGATAACCTGATCCGGGCCAAGCTGGGCAAGCCCGAGGGAGTGATCGAAACCGAGATTTACGCAAGCCCTATCTACCTCGCTCCCGGCAAGCGCATCACACCCCAGGACCTCATAGCGAGACTGCGGCGCCTTGGATACGCGGAACGGAGGCCGGGCGACCATGCGACGGCAACCTATCAGCTCCTCAAGCCTAACCAGCTGTTGCTCGCCAACGATGCCGCCGCACCTTACGACGCCAATCGTTCAGCCCTGGTCACGTGGTCGGGCAAGGCGATAGCCTCGGTCGTCGACGGCGAAAAACACCAGGGACTCGACAGGTTCGCCCTCAGGCCGGAATTGCTGAGCAACGCCATCGACGCGAGCAGGGAGAAGCGCCGCTACGTTCGGTACCAGGACCTCCCCAGGGTCGTGATAGACGCGATTCTGGCTTCAGAGGACCGCCGGTTCTTCAGTCACCGGGGCGTCGATCCTTTTCGGATCATCAGCGCACTCCTGGTCGATGTTCGTGCCGGGGACAAGGTACAGGGCGCCAGCACCCTGACTCAGCAGTTTGTGAAGAACTATTTCCTCACCCCGGAGCGGACCTGGCGGCGGAAAATCGCCGATGCCTACGTGTCGATACTCCTGGAGCAGAGGCTTTCAAAGGAGCAGATCTTCGAGCTCTACTGCAACGACGTTTACCTGGGCCAGATAGGGTCGTTCAGCATAGTCGGAGTGGGAGAAGCAGCCGGGGCGTACTTCGGGAAGGCGGTGCAGGACCTCACCAAAGGCGAAGCCGCATCTATCGCCGGGATTATCAGTGCGCCGAACCGCTTCAGCCCGATCCGGTACCCGGATCGGGCAAGAACCCGGCGCAACCTCGTTCTCGACCTCATGGCTGAATACGGCATGATCACGAACGTCGAGTGCACCGAGGCCAAGGCCCAGCCGCTCGAAGTCAAGCCCTCCACCATGCTGAACTATTCGGATGCCCCGTACTTCGTGGACTTTGTCCAGGAAACCCTGGTCGAAAAGCTCGGTGACCGGGCGCTGGCCCAGGGCAGATACAAGGTTTTCACGTCGCTGGACATGGACCTGCAGCAGGCGGCTTTTGAGGCCCTGCGCCAGGGAATCACGGAGATGGATGCCCGCTTTTCACAGGGCAAACGTGCAATTCCGCCCGGCACCGTCCAGGCGAGCCTGATTGCCGTGGATCCGCGCAACGGTGACATCCTGGCGATGGTCGGAGGCCGGCACTACGGCACGACGCAATTCAACCGCATCACCCAGGCTAAGCGGCAACCAGGCAGCATCTTCAAGCCCTTTGTCTACACCGCGGCAATCGAATCCGCCTATACAAGCGCCAATCCCCTGACGGCCGTATCCACTGCTTTGGACCAACCGACCGAGTTTGCCTTCCAGGATCTTCTTTACGAGCCGAAGAACTTCAAGGGCGAGTACCAGGGTCAGGTCACCATGAGGCAGGCGATTACGAAGTCTCTGAACGTGGCCACGATCAAGTTCGCGGAGAAGGTCGGATACGACAAGATCGCGGGGCTGTCGAAGCGCCTCGGACTCAATGAGCAGATCAAGCCCTACCCCGCGATGGCTCTAGGCACATTCGAGGTGACACCGCTGGAGATGGTTCGCGCCTATACGGCCTTCGCGAACGGCGGCCTGCTCTCCGAGTTGACCCCCATCCTCAAGGTATGCGATCCCGGAATGAAGGTTGTCTACACTCCCGCTGCAAAGCAGATCCAGGCCATCTCCCCTGAGACCGCCTTTATGATCACTTCCCTGATGCGGTCGGTGATCGACCAGGGCACCGGTGCGGGCGTCAGAGCGCGGGGCTTCGTACTCCCGGCCGCAGGCAAGACCGGCACGTCCCGTGATGGCTGGTTCGCGGGTTACACGCCGGACATGCTCTGTATCGTGTGGGTCGGATTCGACGACAACCGTGAACTGAACCTTTCCGGCTCCCAGTCGGCCCTGCCGATCTGGGCCGATTTCATGAAGAAGACCGCAGCCATCGTTCCTCTCAAGAGCGAGGATTTCACCGTTCCCGCGGGGATCGTCAAGGTTGAAATCGACCCCTCGACCGGACTCCTCGCGACGGAACGCTGCCTCGAACGGCAGGAGGAGTATTTCATCAAGGGGAGCGAGCCGACGATCCGCTGCTACGGCAACAGTTACGAGCAGATGCTTGCCACCGACCCGACCAACATTTATGCGAGCCCCGCTAAAGACTCTCCCGAGAAGGTCGATAAAAGAGAGACAGGCAGCGGTGAGAAGAAGAAGCCGACATAGTGCATGACATCCCCCCCGTAATGCACCAGGGCGTGGTATCTCGTGAAGAGCATCGAAAGCGAATCCATCGATCAGAAGGCAGATCCCGCTGTCGGATTGGAGCCAGGGGTGGAAGCCGCCCTTTCCTGCGCTTCGATTCTGACCGGCATCGATGAAATCCACCGCATGACGCTGGAGGAGGCGGAACTCAGGTTCCGGGAATGGTGGGTCTCGGGGCCCGCAGCAGACTGCGTCCTGCTGGTGGAGAGACTCGACTGCCTGCCGGAATCATTCATGTCAGTGCATTTCCACAATCGGACCAGGCCGTTCGCCAATCGCCTTGCCACAATGACGGCGACTATCGAACGTCTGTGGAAAAACGATGTATCGTTTGTCGGTGCCATGTCGCGGATTTCAGCCGAATGCACGCCTGGGCAGGACGCGGCAATGCCCTGGCAGAAGTCGGTAGACGAATTGGCCGCTCTGATGCGATGGCTTCCCGCATTCGAGCACGCGTGCGAATACATCAGGTCGGCCTTGCCTTCCGGTGATCCCGACATCGACCGGGTGCGCGCTTCCCTCCTCGCTTCCATCGAAAAACCGGATCGCTTCCTGGCGGCAGAAGAGCGTGATTCCTTCGACCGCTCTTTCCTGGAATTCAAGTCGCACTACGCGGAGGCCTACGCCTGGGCTCACGATCAGTCGGTCGCGATGATTGTCGGATCCGTGGCAGAGACAACCGGACTGGATACAACTGCCATGCGCAACCTCGAGATCCTCTCAGGCTTTGCCCAGGCCGACCGCGGCTGCCTGGAACGCGTCCGAGCCATCGCAGCCTGGCTCAAGGATCACCACTGCAGCCTGCCCGTCCGGCGGATCCTGGATCGGTACCCGCGCTGCTACTGCAATTTCCTTCCTGGAGCCGACGTGAAGCTTCAGATGCCGGTGAGTGAGCTAAACGACATGATCCGGGAGGGTATCGAGCGGGTACGTGAATTGTTGAGAGGCTGCAGCACCGCCATCCTCGCTGAACTGAAGAGCCTGCGCCTCAGCGACAGCGACACAAAGCAGGTCGTGGCCCTCCTCGGTCAGGGTCCGCTCGTCGATCTCCGCCCGCGCACGATCGAGGTGCTTAACGCCATAATTCAACGACAACCCTCCCGCTTCCA
>JAFNAH010000249.1 GCA_017860075.1 Acidobacteriota bacterium
ATCACCACCCCCTCGCGGTGCGGCAGGATGGACCAGGGATGCGCTTTCGGCAACCGGCCGGTCCTGATGACCTACGACGGCGACCGCCTCGACGTCCAGGAACTGACCGTGACCGGCGATCTGCACTTTGTTCTCGTCGACCTCGGCGCGAAAAAGAACACCATGGAAATCCTGGCGCGCCTCAACCGCGCCTACCCCTTCGCGGACGGCAAGGTCGAACGCGGCGTCCAGGAGCTCCTCGGGCCGGTGAACAAGAAGATCGTCCACCAGGCGCTGGACGCGCTCCGCCGGTCGGACGCCAGAGAGCTCGGGGCCCTGATGACGAAGGCCCAGGAGGCTTTCGACCGGCGCGCCATTCCTGCCTGTCCCGAGGAGTTGACCGCACCGGTTCTGCATCGCGTGCTTGACCTTGAACCACTCAGGAAGCATGTGTGGGGCGGCAAGGGCATTGGTTCGCAGGGCGACGGCGCCGCACAATTCATCGCCCGCAGCGCCGAAGACCAGAAGAAGGCCGTCGAAATCATCGAGCGGGACCTGGGCATGACCTGCCTCCCGCTGACACTGCGCGCGGGGCAGAGGGTCCGTAAGGCGGTCATTCCTGCGGCCGGCTTCGGGACGCGCCTCTTCCCGGCTTCCAAGGCGACCAAGAAAGAACTGTTCCCCGTTGTCGATCGCGACGGGATCGCCAAGCCTGCCATCCTCTACCTCGTCGAAGAGGCGCTCGGCGCAGGCGTGGACGAGGTCGTCATCATCGTCCAGGAGACCGACCTGAACGACTTCCGCTCCTTTTTCAACGTCCAGGTGACGATCGAGAACTTCAACAAGCTGTCGCCCCAGTTCCAGGAATACGCGCGCCGCATCCTGGAGATCGGGCAGCAGGTCCGCTTCGTTACCCAGCCGGCACAGGAGGGCTTCGGGCACGCCATTTTCTGCGCCCGCGAGGCAATCGGGAACGAACCGTTCCTCCTGATGCTGGGCGATCACCTGTATCGCTCGCACACCGATCAGTCCTGCGCGCAGCAGCTGATCCACGGCTACAGTCACCACGGCATCAGCATCGTCGGGCTGCGACGCACGCGCGAAGAGGAACTCGCCAATTTCGGCACCGCCACGGGCCTCTGGCTCGAGGACGGGCGTCTGCTCAGCATCACGGAGTTCGCGGAGAAGCCGACTGCGGACTATGCCAGAATCAACCTGAACGTCGTTGGACTGCCCGAGGGTGAGTACCTGACCGTTTTCGGGCAGTACGTCATCAAGCCGCAGATATTCGACTACCTCGAGGAGCACATCCGGAACAATGTGCGCGAGAAAGGGGAATTCCAGCTGACGTCGGCGCTCGATCGTCTGAGGCGGGAGGACGGGTTCCTCGGGCTCATCATGCAGGGGCAGAGGTACGACATCGGGTTGCCGGAGTACTATCTCGAGACGCTCAGGGATTTCGGGCCGGGGGATGGGAGCTCGCTCGGTTGAAGAATTCAGAATGCAGAATTCAGAATCTGTGTGAAGGAGTGCTGCACTAGCGTGGAGATTCCTTTGCGCAAGAAGGTAACCTTCGGGTGCGCATGCACTCCACCCGCTACCACAGATTCCGAATTCTGAGTTCTGCATTCTGTATTCTGTCTTTGTGATTCAGTTCACGAACAGCATCGCGAGTCGAACATTTTATTGGATCATACCCGGGGAAGTGATATATTGCGCGCCAAAGCCCATCGGCCAGGTGTGCCTTAGGTGCGCCTCACCGGTGGTCGTACTATTTTTAGGTCTGTAGGAGACTGAGGAGGAACAGGAAAGACATGCATCGACCATTCAAGTACGTGGAGAAGGCACTGACCGTGACCTCCGGGTTGGTGTTCGACACCATTCAGGCATTTAACAAATACCGGCCCAACCCTTCTTTCACCCCGAAATGGTCCGACAGACCGATCCCGAAATCCTGGCAGAAGACCAAACCGCCGCTCGGCTGGCCCCGGCAGACTGACTCCCTGTGCCCGAAGTGCGTCATCGAAGCCCGCAAGAAGATCATGGACGGCGAGGTCGACTACCGCGTCCTCATGACGGAGAAGGTGGGCGAAATCCCGGCCACCATCCTGGAACGCGACGGCCAGATCTGGATGGTCAAGGACTGCCCGAAACACGGCCACTTCGAAGACATCCTGGCCGAGGACAAGAAGTTCCTCGAGCACATCGAGGCCGTCTACCCGGGCCGCGACGTCGACTCCCACAACGACGAGACGCTGCGCAAGCACGGGTCGAGCACCATCCGCTACGGCCGCGGCTCCGTTCTCACCATCGACCTCACCAACCGCTGCAACATGATGTGCGACCCGTGCTTCACGGACGCCAACCAGGTGGGCTTCGTTCACGAACTGAGCTGGGAGGAAATCAGGCAGATCCTCGACAACGCGATTTCCATCAAGCCGCAGAGGCAGATGTCGGTCCAGTTCTCCGGCGGCGAGCCGACCCTGTCGCCCTACTTCTTCGACGCGATCGCCTACGCGCGCAAGGTCGGGTACAACAGCGTCCAGGCGGCGACAAACGGCATCGAGTTCGCCAAGGACCCGAGCTTCGCCAGGCGCGCCTACGAGGCCGGACTGCGCTACGTCTACCTGCAGTTCGACGGCATCGGCAACGACGCGAACTCGCACCGGAAGATCGCCAACCTGTTCGACGTCAAGCTCCATGCCATCAGCAACCTGCACGCCGCCGGCGTCGAGATCGTGCTCGTCACAACGCTGATCAACGGCATCAACAACGACCAGGTCGGGCCGATCATAGAGTTCGCGGTCAACAACCCCAAGCGGATCTCCTTCATATCGTTCCAGCCGGTCTCTTTCACGGGGCGGGACGAGGAGATCACGGACGAGCGGCGCCGCCGCCAGCGCTACACCCTCTGCCACATGGCCCAGGACGTGAAGGATCAGATCGGCATTTCCGAGCCGACGCGAGACTGGTTCCCGATTTCCCTGATGGGCGTCTTCGCGGACTTCGCCGACCTGGTTCACGGGCCTCAGGCCGATTGGGGACACCTGAACTGCGGCTGCCACCCGAACTGCGGCGTGGGGACGGCGTTCATGATCAACAAGGAGACCAAGGAAAAAGCGATGGTCCCCGAGTTCATGAACATCCCGCAGCTGGTGAAAGACACGCAGAAGGTAACCGACGCCGCCCGGTCCAAGAAGTTTTCGAACTTCATGATGGCTCTCGCACTGTTGAAGTGCTACGACCCGTTCAAATCGCCCAGGAGCATGAAGCTGCTCGATATTCTCAAGAAGTTCGACAAGTCCCTGAATGCGACCGGCCGCAGCTACGGCAAGGGACTCGAGCGCAGGAGGGATCCGTGGAACTTCCTCTTCGTCGCCGGCATGTGGTTCCAGGACCTGTTCACCTACGACTTCCGCCGCACCGAGATGTGCATCATCCCCTACGGCACGCAGGAAGGGGAGATCTCCTTCTGCGCCTACAACACCGGCATCGGCTGGCGCAACATCATCGAGCGGATTCACATGGTCGCGACTGTGGCCGACTGGTACAAGACACACGGCAAGCACAAGGTCTATGCTGGAGGAAAGCCTCTGGATCTGGATAGTTACGACCACGACCTCTGGGTCGATCCGGCGGCCGCCGCGCGCGTCCGGGGCGGCAACGGGGACGATGGTCCCAGGACCGCCCGCGAGGAGGACCTGATGCTCCGGAGGATGTACAACGAGATCATGCAGGCAAAGAAGGAGGAGGAGCTCGTAAACATCCGGTAGCAGGCATTACGAATAGCGACGCCGTCTGGAGGGACTGGATTGCGTCGCTATTTTTTTGCCCGTAAGAAGGGTGCGCGCGGTCACGAACTTGACGATAAGAGGGGATAGAATACAGGACTAGAACTCGTGCGGCGGGTTTCTCACTGACATCGCCGTGAGGCGCGTCTCCGACGCGCCTCGGCGCCTCGGAGAGGCGCCGCACGGCGGTCTGAGGGTAAGATCGTGAAGTGCGAGGAGGGGGAGCAATGCGACGAGCGGCCGTATGCTTGGGATCAGTCATCATAGCGGCAATCACGGGCGTGTGGCTGCATGCGCCGGAAAAGCTCGCCGCCGCCCCGCCCGCGTCCGTCATGGGACGCCTGCCGCTCCACTTCGTCCCCAACCGCGGACAGGCGGATCCC
>JAFNAH010000632.1 GCA_017860075.1 Acidobacteriota bacterium
AGGATTTCCTCGACTTCGGGCGCCCAGGGGCCGGACTGTCCGTAGTAGATCATCGAAGTAGCGGCCTCGTAGCCCCCTTCCTCCAGGACTCTCCTGGACGGGATGTAAGCGAACACGTCGTTTGCATACCCGAGAACCCAGACCTGTTGAGGAGGCGGCAGCTCCTTCTTCAACCGCAGGTCGTAGTCCACCAGCACCTCTCCCGCCAGCAGAATCATCGTGAGGTCTTTGCCAAACTGGACAACGCTGATGGGATAAGGGTAGTGAGTCGGCAGGCTGCCTTTCTCGTTGATCACGCCAAGCAACCCTTTGGCCTGGCGCTGGCGGTAGACGTCCTGGTCGCCCAGCTGCGCTTCCAGCTCGGCTTTCGTGGGAGGCGGGGAAAACGGGAGATCTACACGATCGAACCTGGTGCGCAGCGGGGGGCGCACAGGCACGGTGTTGCCCGACATGGCGGCATTCACGGCGCCTGCGAGCTGCTTGCCGTAGGCGCGCACATGTTCCTCGGTCCCGCGCGGGTTGGGATTGGTGTCCGCGGCACACCCGATCATGAAGAGCGCGGTCACGCCGGGGTGTTCTTTTTCTATCTCCTCCTGAGCCACCCCCGCATAGTCCCCGTGGAATTTATAGTTGTCGGCTCCCAGGGTCGTGTTGTGGCATGCATAGCTGAAAAGAACGGCCAGCATCTTGCCTTCAGGGCTCGCCACGCAGAGCACCGGGACGTCGTGATCCACCGGACCGTCAGCGTTTACGCCGATAACATATCCCTTGTCGGTCTTCTCCCTGCGATTGACCCCGAAGCTCGCCTCCCCGTGGCCCAGCGACAGAACTGCGGGGACCATTTTCCCGAGTGCCTGCCCGACAACTTCCACGACGCGATCCTGGAGAAAGCCGGTGTAACTCCTGACTGCCTCGGCCTGTTCGCCATCGAGTGCGTACATCCAGGCGAGCGATTCACGCACAACCGGTCCGCTGTGGGTGTGGGAAGACGTAAAGACCAGCTGATCGCGTCGCAGACCGTGACTGGCGGCGAGACGTTTTGCGATTGCCTCAGAGACAGATCCGGGAAAGCCGAGAATGTCGGTAGTAATAATGACTGCCCGGTTTCCGTGTCCGTCCTCGAGGGCGAGCGCTTTGGCAAACAGGTCCATCGTCGTGCCTTCAGAGGGCTTCTTTCTTGCCGCATAGCCCGCCATCCACATGGATTGCTGAGGCGTGATCCTGGTGACCCATCGAGAAACAGGTGCAGATAGTCAGCGCGACCATGAATTTCAGGGTTTTCATGAGCTAGTCCTTGTCTTGTCTTCGTGCCGCCAGACCACAGGGCGCGGAATCGGTTTCCCTGCGACATCGGTTTCACACCAGAGCGGCAGTCGGCGGGCGGCGTTTGCCGGGTTGTCGCTGGAGGTTTCTTTCATGTCGAAGCTCCTTGCCCCGGGACTGAATCACAAGAGCGTCAGCCGCGAGATTCGCATGGTACGGATAACGTGCCGTTGGCTAGTGTTAACCAATACATCAGATCAGATTCTGGTCAAGTGTTATTACCTCAGACGCCATGTTGAGGTTTAAGATGTTGCCTCAGCGGGCATCCGAAGCGAGCAGCGGGAGGACCGGATTTGAAACAATCGAACCGACATACAGTGGCGTCGATAAGCAGGGAAGCGATGGCGATGCTCAAAGGCGCTGCCGACGACGAGAGTCTTTTGGCAACCATCCACGGATGGCTCGCGGAGGGGCATTGTTCCAACTGGGCCACGACGGACGCGCTTTCGACATTCGTCATGACCGCACTGCTCCGGCGGCACCCCCGGCTCCTGAGCATCCTCCGGACATGGACGGATTCGGAGTCGCTGTGGGTTCGCCGGGCTGCTGCGGTGTCACTGACGCCGCTCGCCCGCAGGGGGGAGCACCTCGACACCGCGTATTCCATCGCCGAGGCGCTCCTCGACGACCCCGAAGACCTGATGCACAAGGCAGTCGGATGGCTCCTCCGAGAGTGCGGCAAAACCGATCCGCGCAGGCTGGTAACATTTCTCCGCGCGCAGGGGGGCAGGATCCCGCGCACGGCCTTGCGATATGCGATCGAGCGATTCACGCCCGATCTCCGTAAGCGATTGATGGAGGAAACAAGGGGGGTGTGAACCCCGGCACAAAAACTGGGCGAGGAAGTTATGAAGACTGCAGACGATGTCCTGAAGAAGGTGGTAGGCGGCGCTCTGTCCGGAAAGGGCGCCCATGTCGAGGTGAGGAAGGCCGTCGAAGGGCTGGACTGGAAGATCACCGGTGAACGGCCCGGCGGCGCGCCTCACTCGATCTTTCAGCTTTTGAACCACATTGTATTCTGGCACGAATGGGGGGTGAAGTGGCTGGACGGTGAGAAGCCCGCCGTCCCCAGACACGCCTCCGGAAGCTGGCCGGGAAGCGAAAAACCGGCAAACGCAGGAGAATGGGAACAGGCTGTGCAGAGGCTGAATAAGGCTCTGGACGCGCTGATCGATCGTGGCACGAAGACAGATCTGCTGGAGAAGCGCGGCGGGAAGAGCCGGGTGGAGATGCTCCAGACGATAGCGTCGCACAGCAGCTATCACATCGGGCAGCTGGTGTCGGTACGACAGATGCTTGGCGCGTGGCCTCCGCCCTCCGGCGGCGTTACGTGGTAACCAAGGGTGGCAGCCGAGTCCGGTCTAAAAAGATTGCCTCAAAACTATGGAGCGGGCCTTCAGCCCTCGGTTCCTGCTCATGCATGCGAACCCGGGGCTTCGCCCCGGGCTGCTATGAGAACGCGCCTCCAGCGCTCTGTATCTCTATCGGAATACGGTTCCGAGGGCCGAAGGCCCACCCCATACCAGCCTGGCGCAACGCGCCAGGTCAGAGGAGGTATAGCGGTCTCGAGGGCCGCAGGCCCGCCTCATACCAGCCTGGCGCAACGCGCCAGGTCAG
>JAFNAH010000250.1 GCA_017860075.1 Acidobacteriota bacterium
ACCGATTCCGACCCCGACGGGCTGTTGTCGTAGTTCTATTTTCGAACCAGTAACTCATGCGCACGGTGCGCACCCACGTGCATGAAAACGGCGGTGCTGCTTCCGCTGTCGGTATCGGCATCGGAATCGGGATCGCAGTCGCGATCGCTTTCGGTGTTTGTGGCAAGGCATGACCTGAGCGGGTCAGTCACGATCGCCGACTGCGGTTGCGACGCCGATACCGATTCCGACCCCGACGGGCTGTTGTCTTGGTTCTATTGTCGGAACAGGCGACCAACATCAACCGGCGATCGGACGCACCGAGTGTCACACTCTGCTTCCAGGCTAAGATTCCAGCGTCAGGATTCCTTCCCTGGGCACCTTCCCTCAGAGCGTAAGCACCTTCAGATACTCATAGCTCATCCGGGCCGACTCGATGGGTTCCCGGTCCCAGTAATCCTGTTCGACGAATATGTGCTTCACGCCGGCGGCATGCGCGAAGACCGGCCTCCAATCGACAGCTCCTGATCCCACCTCCGTGTACGGGACCTCCTTGTCTTTGGGGAAGTCCAGCGGGTCCCACTGCCAATCCTTTTTCCGATCCTTAATGTGCAGCATCGGCACACGTCCGGCGAGCTTCTCAAGATATGCAACGGGGTCCTGTTTTGCCCACGTCATCCAGAAGGCGTCGATCTGGAACTTGACCAGTTTGGGATCCGTGTTGGCGATGAGAATCTCGTAGCCGTTGGTGTTACCCAACGGGCGAAACTCCTGCAGATGGTTGTGATAGGCAAACTGCATGCCGGCTTCGGCAACCTGCTTTCCGGCACGATTGAAGTCGTCGGCTATCCTCTTCCAGCCGTCGGCGGTTTTGGCGTCTGAAAATGAACAGGTTACGTACTGCATGCCGATCTTACGAGCGAAGTCGATCACCTTGGCGTATTTCTCGACGCTCGAGGGGTGCTCGAATTGCCCGCTCGGCATTCTCAGACCGGCGTCTTTGATGAAGCCGGAAAGTTCTTCTGCGGAAATCTTGCCCATGCCGCCTTCGACCTCCTTGTAGCCAATGGCGGCGACCTTCTTCAACGTCTGAGCCGGTTGCGATTCGAACTCGGTGCGGACGGTATACAGCGCGAGGCCGATGGGACCGGGCCACGCAGGTTTGGCGCCGGCAGTTCCTCCGAACAGGTTGTTCGCTCCGAGTGCACCGAGTCCTGCGGCCAGACCGGCGGACTTTGCTATGAAGCTGCGACGATTCTGTTTCATGCCTGACATCTCCTCATTCTGAGCGACCTGGCTCCAACTTGCGGAGCTCGCCGTTAACGTCACGATAAAATCCCGCGCCCTGTGGGCCGCTGTCCCGATAGTCGGCCCCGTAGTTCATCAGGAAGTTCTCGCCCGTGACCGGGTCATGAGCATATTCCGTGCCCAACTGCTGGTTGTGCGTACCTACCCCGGATTGAGAATTCACAATAGTCTATGCTGTGTATAGCCAGGTGACGACATTGAACCAAACAAAGGGCTTTGCGTGCATGGCATCCCCCTGTTTCGCAAGAATGTCGCGCCAAGCATATCATCAGTCGCACGAATCTCATGCAGCAACCTGTGGCGGTCGAGCATCGCAGGCTACGCCCGCTGTCAGTATCGGAAGCGGCGTCTGTATCTACATTGACATCGACGGGAAGTAGACCCCGATCGCAGGATCCGCCGTCTGAGGATTTCGGATTCCGATGCTGACCGCGACTCCGATTCCGATCCCGACAGCGAGGATTGTTTCCGCTTGACCGCCGTTTTCGCGAAGCGGAGGGTCTGCTGCTTCGCGGGTACGAAGGTCTCAGGGCGTCCCGGGGCAACTCACACGAGTGGCCGATCGCGGCACGATCTCGTATCGTCGACCTGTACGGGGCCTGGGGACGGTCGAACCGGGCGGCAGCCCTCTGCACCGATAACCGCGGAGGCCGACTTCCTGTGTCTCAGACGGTATCCCGCCGGTAACTGCAGGATCGCTCTCCCAGGCTGGACCCTGGTCGCTCAGGGTCAGGTCTAGCAGACCTGACCTACTTGGGACCGAATCCTGTGACGGATGGGGAATGAGGCCCGAAGGGCCGAAAGTGAGTAGGCCCGGCCGCAAGAGGCCGGGATCAAGAATAAGAACATATTCGAGCACCAAAGGTGCGGCACAACGGGCACGCGGATAAGCAGTGACACGACGATTCCTTCACAGCTGCTCAGGCAACATGCCAGTCGATAGCCTTCAATATCATGGGGATCCCGGCTGCCTTCGACTCTCTGCGGACTTCTGCTCTCCCGGATCGATGTGCACATCCAACTGCGGGAAGGCGATGGTAATGCCGTGCCGGCCGAACTCGTGAAAGACAGCCCTGTGCAGTTCGTCCAGGAGCAGCATGCGCCCGTAGTCGTACAGGCAGAAGGCCCTGAGCTCGAACAGAATCGCACTTTCTGCAAACTGCGTGAGAAGCACTTCGGGAGGAGGGGCCTTCAGGACATTCGGATTTGCCAGGGCGATCTCCATCAGGACGCGCCGCACCAGTTCAATGTCGGAGTCATAGGCAACCCCGACCTTGACATCCACGCGGCTCTCGGGGAACGAGAGCGTCCAATTCACCAGTTTGCTGGTGACAAACTCCTTGTTCGGCACGATCATTTCGCTCCGATCCCAGAGAAGGACGGTCGTCGCGCGCATCTGGATCTTCGAGACGCGGCCACTCAGATCTGCAATACCTCCGATGCTGACCGCATCCCCCACACGAATCGACCGGTCCAGGAGCAGGATCAACCCTGAGGCCAGGTTGGCGAAGATCTCCTGGAGACCGAAGCCCACGCCGAATGTCAGGGCAGCTACCAGCCACTGCACCTGGCTCCAGGCGATCCCAAGGATGTTTGACACCACAATGACTCCCAGAAACATAATCGAATAGCGCGTGATCGTGCTGATTGCATACTTGGCGCCCGCGTCAAGATCGAACCTGCGAAATACCACGAACTCCATCAAGCCGGGCAGGTCCTTCACGAAGATGAAGGCCAGAACGGCAACAACAATCGCTCTCAGAATGTCGCTGAGGAACAGGGGGCTCGAAGCGCCGGTCTTCTTCGGGCCCGAGTCCGGTTGTGCTGACGCCGGAGCCATCATCGCGGGCACCGGCGCGGGGATGCTTGACGGCTGCACGGCCGATACTTGTGCCGGCGGCGCCTGGGCAGGCGCTGCCGCCGGTGGCTCGAATTCCTCCGGCTCGATGATCTTGACGACCGGCAGGATCTGGACCTCTCTCAGGAGGGTGAGAGCCGGCAAGGCGCGTGCCCAGATGAAGAGCGCCCCCACAATCCACGCTACTGTCAGGACGAAACGGGTCAACTGCCGGACCTGCAGGTGGGCTGCCTCGCTGTCCCGAGCCATCGCCCCACCCGTGGCAGCGATTCGGCTTCCCTGTTCCTGCCGCCATCTTGTGAACAACGTTGAGCAGAGCGCCAGCACAGCCGTGAGCAGTACGGTCCTACCCAGGTTCTGCGCCAGCGCCAGCGAGGTCAGGAAGAATCCGGCAATCGCGAGCAGCACCAGGGCAACGATCGTGAACGAAACCAGGAACCTGGAGCGATGTCTTCGCCTTGGCCTGCCGGTTCTGCCTGCGCGACCGCCGACTCCTGCCATCACCGGCCCATGCGGGCGCAGCAGCCTCCAGCAAGCGACGAACAAGGCCGCGAGCGCCGCGATATAGAAGACTCTACCGATCGAATTGTTGAGGTGCTGCAGGCGAAGATCCTCATAGAACATCCCACCCGCAGCAAAGAACGCCCTGACGAAGAACCAGAGGGAGGGGAGCACTGGAATGAGCCACCTGAGTTCTCTCGATAACGCGTTGCGGGCGGGCTCCGGCATTCCGAATTGCATGTCCGCCAATCCACCCCCAACCAGTGCCGCGCGAGCGAAAAGCAGCAGGAACAGGATCAGTGATGCATACAACAGGCCGGCCGCTACCGCACGGCTCAGCGCTGACACATCCTCGGCGCCGATTGCGAGGTGCAACCACCAGAGTGCGGAGGGTACTCCGGCCGCGATCAGCGCAGTGTAGAAGAGCGATGAGCAGAGAGCGCGGAATCCCCTGGACGGATGCCCT
>JAFNAH010000251.1 GCA_017860075.1 Acidobacteriota bacterium
CCGTCCCTCCGATGGGCAAGAGCCAGGGACGAGGCAACAGCGGCGTCTTCCTGATGGGCCTCTTTGAAATACAGGTGCTGGACAATTTTGAGAACGAGACTTACGCCGACGGGTATGCAGGCGGTGTTTACGGCGAGTTCCCGCCGCTGGTGAATGCGGCGCGACCGCCCGGGCAGTGGCAGACGTACGACATCGTTTTTGCGCGTCCCAGGTTCGATCCGAAGGGCCAGCTTGTGTCGCCTGCGCGGCTCACTCTCCTTTACAACGGTGTGCTCGCGCAAAACGACGCGGCTCTGACCGGTCCGACTACCTGGATGGTGCATCTGCCTTACAGCCCTCAGGCTGAGAAGCTCCCACTTTCACTCCAGGATCACGGGAATCCGGTGCGGTTCAGAAACATCTGGATCCGGGAAGTCGGTGCCGACGCGAAGCAGAAGGAGTTCACGTATTCGAATCAATTGCTGGACCGCTACGCAGGTCTCTACCGCGTCACGCCGCTCCTCTCCATCGAGATACTGCGCAAAGGCCAGCAACTGTACATGAAGCTCATAAGCCCCGGCAGCGAACACGAACACGCGCTGTTCGCGGAATCCAGGACGAAGTTCTTCGCGAAAGAGGTCGACAGCTCTGTTTCGTTCCAGGTGAATGACCAGGGCACGGTCGAGAGCCTCGACTTCTATATGGCCGGTGACACGAACAGGGCCAGGAAAGTCAAGTAGCGAAGGAGATGAGCGATGGACAGACGAGAGTTCATGGGTAAGTCGGGATGCCATGCCGCCATGTGGATGGCGGCGCCGTCGCTGGCGGGCCTTGCCGCACAGAGCCAGGCGCCGGCCGGGCCGAAGTACAAGATCGAAATTGAGATTTATGAGGCGCGGCAGGACACCTGGTGTCACAAGAAGGGGGACAGGTTCGAGTACCCGAGGGATATCGGCAGGATCTGCCCGTGGCTCCTCAGCAGCCTGCACGATTTCATCATTCTATTGCAGCATGGCGCCGTTCTGCCCTGGAAGTACGAAGGCACACCGTACCAGAAGGTGATCGACGCCGCTGGAGTGACGACGGAATTCGTCCGCTGCCCGGACCCGACATCGAACCTCGTGGCCAGGATCATCCGCACCAAGCTGGCCTGATCAGGCACCCGCTCCGAAAATAGAACGAAGACCATGGACCGTCGGGACCGGAATCGGTATCGGAGTCGCAACCGCAGCCGGCGATCGTGATTGGCCCGCTCAGGTCATGCCTTGCAACAAACACCGAAAGCAATCGCGACTGCGATCCCGATTCCGATGCCGATACCGACAGCGGAAGCAGCACCGCCGTTTTCTGCACGTGGGTGCGCACCGTGCGCATGAGTTACTGCTCCGGAGTGTCACGTCTGCAGTCTAATGCAGTGCCCCGCCTGCTGGGATACCGTCACCGCCAGCCGGAATGGTTTCCTCTTGTGATGAGATCGCTGTTCGACCCCTTCAGGGTTGACCCCTGTGGCAGACCGGCGATTCCCGGGGTTGGCACCCCGGGCTTCTCTATGAGACCCTTTCAGGGTCGTCCGTAACAGTCATGTACACGATCTGCAAGGCTTTACTCCGGGGGCGCTATCCAGGGCGGTCCGTTGAGTCGCATGGCCGTGCTCAATCCGCAGGAGGAGCATGCTGGAAACCACCCCGAAGGGGTGGGACAGAAGATCGCTGTTCGACCCCTTCAGGGTTGACCCCTGTGGCAGACCGGCGATTCCCGGGGTTGGCACCCCAGGCTTCTCTATGAGACCCTTTCAGGGTCGTCCGTAACAGTCACGTCCACGATCTGCAAGGCTTTACTCCGGGGGCGCTATCCAGAACGGTCCGTTGAGTCGCGTGGCCGTGCTCAATCCGCAGGAGGAGCATGCTGGAAACCACCCCGAAGGGGTGGGACAGAAGAGCCCGGGGTGCAAACCCCGGGAAAGCTGAATTCCAAGCGATCTCAACCCTGAAGGGGTTGAACAGGGTCGCTGCCCCACATGACGCCCGTGCTTCGCTTCGCAGTCACCCTGTTTGCACTCTCTGCATTGCAGCCTCGACAGATTTCACGACGAGGGGGTGGATCGGCCGTGGGCGCGGGCGTCGAGGAACACACCCAAACCCAAAGCCACAAAAACGGCGAGACCGAGCCAGTTGCCCCCCCATCCGTCGTTGTTGAACGAGTAGAGCTTCCCGCCGAGCCATTCCTGGACCACATCCGTAATCCCCTGCAACACGCCCGCGAGCGCGCCGCCGGCAATCAAGCCTGACGCCACGAGCGTTCCGCGGTCATGCCTCGCCTTTTCCAGGGCCTGATCGCGGCCGGCGGAGCGTCGGACGCACCAGGCTACGATCGCACCGGCGAGGAGCGGCGTGTTCAGTTCCATGGGCAGGTACATTCCCAATGCAAATGCGAGCGGCGAAACGCCGGTCATCTCTACCAGCAGGGTAATCACCGCCCCGAGCCCGTAGAGAAACCAGGGGGCTTCAGTGGTTCCCATGGTGGAGCGAACCACGGCGGCCATGGCGTTTGCCTGCGGAGCCGGCATCGGGTTCGGGTGCTCCGGCGTTACGACATAGCCTTGCGTGTGGGCAAACAGCAGGATCACCGCCGTCACGGTCACAGACGCCACGGCGGCTCCGCCAATCAAGGCCCACTGCGATTTCTTCGGCGTACCCCCGATCCAGTACCCGATCTTCATCAGCGTTATCATCGATCCCGTCATGGCAAGCGCCGAGCAGACGACGCCGCCGATCAGGAGTGCCGAGAGCATCCCCTCGGAACCGGTCAGCCCAAAGTAGCGTCCCAGGATAACGGATGAGATGATCAGCGTGGTGAGTGTCATACCGGAGACGGGTGTTATCGAAATAATGGCCACGGCCCAGGCGGAAACGGCCGCAAAAAGGGCTGAGATCACCAGTGTGAGAATCAGCGCGGCAATGGCTTTGCCCGTCGCAGCTGGCTGGCCGGCAAGGACAACAAAGCGAAAGTAGAGGCCGATGGCGAATGCAGTCGCAGTCAGGATGCCTGCGACATGGATCATCGGTATGTCGCTGTCGGTGCGCGTCTGAACGGGGCGCAACCCTCCCGAACGCAGTCTCCAGAGTTCGCGAACCACCTGGTTCAGGGCCTGCCATATGACCGGGCTCATCTTGAGGATGGACAGGACGCCGGCCGCGAATATGCCGCCGATGCCGATGGAGCGCACATACCGGAAAAAGATGTCCTCGGCGCCGAGCGTCGATATCGGCGGCAGGCCGGGGAGGATTCCCTGCGCTGCCTGGGCTCCGGCGCGGGCAAGCAGCGGCACCAGGACCCAGTAGGACATGACCGATCCCGCACATATGATGGCGGAGTAGCGAAGGCCGATGATGTAACCCAGCCCCATGACCGCGCATGAAGTGTTCAGAGTGAATACCGCTTTCAAATCCATCGTCAGCGTCGTCAGCGAGGGCAGGAGTCGTGTGGTGAAGATGTCTCTCCAGGTCTTCATCGCCAGGGCAAGGTAATCGAGCACCAGCCCGACCCCCATCGACGCAAGAAGAACCTCCGCCGCCCGTCCGCCCCTCTCTCCGGTGACCAGGATCTCCGTCGTCGCGGTCGCTTCCGGGAACGGGAGCTTCCCGTGCATATCCGCCACGAAGTAGCGTCTGAAGGGAATAAGCAGGCAGACACCGAGCACAGCCCCGAGGAACGGCACGAGAAACAGCTGCAGGAAACCGGACTGTTTTTCGATCCCGAGAACGAAAATGGCCGGCATAACGAAAACGGACCCGCCGACGATGATCCCCGCCGTCGCACCCAGCGAGATCACCTGCAGGTTCTCCAGGAGAGTGGACGAACGGCGGGCGACCGTCGAAAAGCCGACGGCCAGAATGGCGATCGGGATGGCCGTCTCAATACCCTGCCCCAGCTTCAGCGCGATAAATGCGGCAGCGGCCGAGAAGAGGATCGTCATAGCCAGGCCGAGGGCGATCGACCGGCCTGAGACCTCGGTCATGGCCCTCCCGGGCGGAACGAGCGGCTCATATTTCTCGCCGGGATTGAGCGGGCGGTATGCATTTTCAGGAAGGCCGGGAATCTGTTGTGGTCACACGGTTCGTGGGAGTCGACGATCTGACTTCCCTGTTTAGAAATGCGTTCGGCCGCGGACCGTTCCGCAGCCCGCAGGCTCAGCCGGACTTCCTCCGAATCACTCCGGCAAATTCAACCACGGAATGAATGCTTCTGTAACCGGGCTGCCCATAACACCGGTTCTGATCAGCACCCTGTTGGCGGCGTTTCGATCGGAGTAGGCACGTCGGACGATCTGGTTGCTGCCGGTCACGAGTTCAATCGGGGCCGGCCGGCCAAGCGCGTCGATCGGGTTTGTCATGAGGAGATTCCGCGGTGCCAGACAGGCCGCCAGGTCCGGGAGGTCATAGGCGGAAAGTACGTTGCCGATCAGCGAAGCCGGGTCCAGG
>JAFNAH010000252.1 GCA_017860075.1 Acidobacteriota bacterium
TCCTGAACTTTCCGTTTCCTCCTCGCGTCTCCTCGCGATAATCTATTGAGTTCGACTTGCTGCAGACGAAGGCCCTTTGCCTCGCGGGGCAAAGCCGACAGGCAATTTATATCTTGGAGACCCAATTGGACTCAGGCTCGACCATATTCTGTCCGAAACTCAGGCGGGCGCGTGCAGGATCTGCCTGCCTGTGCTTCGCTGCCGTTCTCATGCTCGCGTCCTGCTCGTCCGATCCCGATGCGCGCTCCGGAAGCAGAACCGGCGGCCCGATAACCGTGCGGCTCTTTACCGTCGAGGAACAGATCGTAAAGCGCCGCGTCCAGGCGGTTGGTTCACTCTACCCGATCGATCAGAGCACGATCAGCTCCGAGGTCGAGGCGCGAGTGGACAGGGTATTTGTCGATGTCGGCGATCTCGTTCGCCAGGGGCAGGTTCTTGTCGAACTCTCACCCACTGAGCTGCAGTATGAAGTGGACCGTCAGCGTGCCGCTGTCGCCGAGGTGCGGGCGCGACTCGGTATCGGTCCCGAAGATCCGCTTCCGCGCCGCCCTGACGAGGTCGCATTCGTTCAGCGGGCCGCTGCCGATCTCTTTGACGCCGAGCAGAAGTACAAGCGTGCGGACCGGCTGTTTCGTGACCGGCTTATCTCGCAGGAACAGCTCGACGAGGCCGCCACCCGCTACAAGTCCTCGCGCGCGGCGCTCGACCTGGCGGTGCAGGAGGTGAGCCAGCTGAAGGCGCAGCTTCAATCCAATGAAGTCGCACGCCGGCTGGCGGAGAAGAAACTGACCGATGCCACGATTCGCGCCCCGTTCCCCGGCTTCATTCAGGCACGGCGCGTGAGCCCCGGCGAGTATCTTCGCCTGCAAAGCCCGGTCATGGTGATCGTCCGCACCGACACGCTCCGCGCGCGGCTGTCCGTTCCGGAGCGCTGGGCAGGTGCCATCAAGCCCGGTGCGACCGTCGAGTTGCGCGTCGAAGCCTATCCCGGAGAGACTTTTCGAGGGCGCCTCGAGCGGATCAATCCCTCGGTCAGCTCCGAGACCCGGACTTTCGAGATCGAGGCGCTCGTCCCGAATTCGGACGGCCGGCTCAAGCCGGGCTTTTTCGTCGAAGGGTCATTGCCCAGCGAAGTCCAGGAACGCGCTCTTACGGTCCCGCCGGAGACCCTCAACTACCGCTACGGCGTGTACAAGGTCTTCCTCGTAAACGGGGACAAGGTCGAGGAGCGCGAGATAAAGCCCGGCCAGCAGCAGGAGAGCCGGGTTGAGATTCTGGAAGGGCTCCGGGCCGGCGATCGGGTGGCGGTCCCTGTCCGCGGGCAGCTCTCTACCGGCGACAGCATCCGGGAACAGGCGCCGGGAACGGCCACCGGAGAATAGGTGTCGGAACAATACCATGCGATTGGCTAATACCTGCGTCGACCGGCCGGTGTTCGCGGTCATGCTCATCTCGTTCGTCGTTGTTCTCGGTTTCTTCTCCTACCGGGAGCTCGGCGTGGATCTTTTCCCCAAAGCCGACCCGGCGACCGTTTCGGTGATGGTCCTACTCCCCGGTGCCAGTCCTGAAGAGTTGGTCACGAGTGTCGTCCTGCCGCTCGAGGACGCGATATCGGCCGTGAGCGGGCTCGACGAATTGAATGCCTGGGTTTATGAGGGCTCGGTCAGGATCTCATGCACGTTCGTTCTCGAAAAGGACATCGAAGGTGCGGATCTCATGCACGTTCGTTCTCGAAAAGGACATCGAAGGTGCAGCTCAGGACGTGCGGGAAAAGGTGGCAGGGGCCATCAACCGTCTTCCGCCGCAGATCCTGCCGCCGGTTATTCGCAAGGTCGATCCGGACTCCGACCCGATCCTGACTGTGCTTGTTGCAGGGGAGATGAGCCGCCGCGAGTTGACCGAGATCGCGGATAAGCAGGTGCGCCGGGCCATCCAGACCATTGATGGCGTCGGGGAAGCGAGCCTGACGGGAGGCCAGGGCCGGCAGATCCGCATCTTCATGGACGTCGAACGCCTGACCGCCCAGAACCTGACGGTGCTTGACGTCCGCAACGCCATCCGGAATGAGAACATCGAGACCCCGGGGGGCCGGATGCAGACCGGGACGCAGGAACTCGGCCTGCGAACGCTGGGGCGGGTGACCTCCGCCGCGCAGTTTGCCGACATCATCATCGATAACCGGCGGGGTACTCCCATCCGCGTGCGCGACGTGGCTACGGTGGAGGACGGGGCGGAGGAACTGCGCTCCTACGCCTCGCTTCGGGGCAAGGATGTGGTCAGCGTGGAAGTCCGCCGGCAGTCCGGCACGAATACTGTCGCCGTCGCCGACGCGGTCAGGGCTCGGGTTGAGAGCCTCAAGCGCGAAGTGCCGCCGGGCGTGCAGATAGAGATCGTCCGGGACACGTCCACCTTCATCAAAGCCTCGGTGCACTCGCTGCTGGAGCATCTCATCCTTGGAGCCGTCCTTGCCTCGGCAATCGTGCTCCTTTTCATGCGCAACTGGCGCGCGGTGCTGATCGCCGGCCTTGCCATCCCAACCTCCGTGATCGCCACGTTCACGTTGATGCGTTACATGAACTTCACGCTCAACAACATGACGTTGCTCGCGCTCACTCTTGCCGTCGGGATTGTCATTGACGACGCCATCATCGTCCTGGAAAACATCTTCCGCTTCATGGAAGAGAAGGATATGGAGCCGAAGCAGGCTGCGAAGGAGGCGACCGGCGAAATCGCACTCGCGGTCATGGCCACCACCCTGTCGCTCGTGATTATCTTCCTCCCTATTGCATTCATGAGCGGATACGCCCGCCGCTACGTAAATGAATTCGGCTGGACGATGGCGATGGCCATCATGGTGTCTCTCCTTGTGAGCTTCACGTTGACACCGATGCTGAGTTCCCGGTTCCTCAAGGTGCGCAGGCACCAGGGTCATGTCGATTCGCGCGAGCTGAAGCTTTTCCGCTGGCTTGACACCGCCTACCTCCGATCGCTCACCTGGGCTCTCGATCACCGCCTTTGGATCATACTGATCTGCGTCATAACGCTGGCTTCCACCTTCGGACTGTACCGCATGGTGGGTCGCGACTGGATTCCCGCCGACGATCAGAGCGAACTCAACGGGTCCGCGGACCTGCCCCAGGGCACTGCGCTCCCCGTTACGATCACTGCGCTCAACGACATGGCGCGCGACATGCAGAAGCTGCCCGAGGTCGAGTTCGTTCAGACGTACACGCACAGCACGTCGAATCACGGGCACTTCTACATCCGGCTGGTTGAGCCGGGCCGTCGCAAGAAGTCACACGAGCAGATGGCAGCCGAGATCCGCGAGATCCTTGCGGGCTACCACAACGTTCAATACAACGTACGCCTGCCCTCCACGCTGGGTGGAGAACAGTTCTTCCCGATCCGCGTGATTCTGCGCGGGCCGGACCTGGCTCGCCTGGCCGAGTTGTCGAAGCAGGTGGCGGCCAGGATGGAGCGATTCCCAGGGCTCGTGGACGTCAATCCCATGATCAACCTGGACACGCCGGAACTGCAGGTACATGTCGACAGGCAGCGGGCGGCTGATCTCGGCGTGCGCATGTCGGACATCGCCTCGACAATGCGGCTCTTCTACTCGGGCGAGGATGAAATCTCAACCTACAAGGAGGGTTCGGAGCAGTACCCGGTGACCATGATGCTCCTGCCCGGTCAACGTGACAATCCCGAGGTTCTGTCCCGGCTCATGGTGCCTTCTGCCAAGGCCGGACAGGTACGGCTGGCAAGTCTGGGGAGTATCGAGCGCGGGGGAGGCCCGGCGATGCTGCAGCGCTACAATCGTCAATACCAGATCTCCGTCGGTGCGAACCTCGCTCCGGGCACGCCGCTCGATGCAGCTGCCAGCTTCACGCGCGAATCGGTCGCAGCCGTGGGACTTCCGCCCGGCTACGATTTTGTTTTTTCGGGGCAGGTGAAGCTGCTCGAGGAAACGACCTGGAACATGCTCCTGGCCTTCCTCCTGGCGTCCATATTCATGTACATGGTTCTGGGGGCTCAGTTCGAAAGCTTCTCCTACCCGTTTATCATCATGCTGACGCTGCCGCTCAGCATCCCGTTCGCGCTTCTCTCTCTCTGGATCACTCATCGATCCCTGAGCCTGTGGAGCGCCCTGGGCGTCTTCCTTCTCCTTGGCATCGTAAAGAAGAACGGCATTCTCCAGGTGGACTACACGAACCGCCTGCGTTCGCAGGGCAGACCGCTCCGGGAGGCTATTCTTGAAGCCAATCGCGTCCGGCTGCGCCCGATCCTGATGACGACTTTTTCCATCATCGCGGGCCTCATACCGGTTGCGGTCGGCATCGGCGCCGGCTCCGAGCAGCGTGCTTCGATTGCCGTGACGATCATCGGAGGCCAATCCCTGTGCCTGCTCCTGACGCTCCTCGTGGTCCCGGTTGCCTATTCCTATCTGGCGGAATTCCAGCTTGCTGCGCGCAGGATGACCGGCAGGGTGCCGCGTCTTCAGGATTCGGATTACGCCCAATGACCGAGGGTGCCAGGTCTTCGGAATTCGGTTTTTGCCCCGGTCTCCGAATGGCAGCCTGTTGCGCCCCAGGAACCGAATTTCGAAGACCTGGTACCTCCAGGTAGGTTATGCTCAGCTATATGCTCTGGTGGACTCTTCACCGCCTCAAGTCGAAGAGCCGGATCGCCCGCGTCGCGGCCGCCAGGAAACTGGGTGAATCGCGAACCAGGCGGGCTGTTCCGGCGCTGCTCAAATCCCTTGACGATGATGATGCCCTTGTACGGACCGCGGTTGCCAGGTCTCTTGCCTCCATCCCGCATTCCGCCGCCGTCGCTCCCCTGGCCGCAGCGCTCGAGCGCGCCGCCGGGACGAAGCTCGGCAGGACCGAGACAGGCCAGGAGGAATACAAGTCGTTGGCAGAAGCGCTTGTCGCGCAGGGAAGAGAGGCCGTGCCCGCGGTGAGCAAGCTGCTGTCTTCGTCGCACCACAACGCGCGACTCTGGTCAGCATGGGCGCTGGGCCGCGTGGGCGGCTCCGACGCAGCCACTGCGCTGACCGGGGTCCTGGACGACAGACGCTCGGATGTGCGTCAGCAGGCGGCGGCCGCGCTGGGCGAGATTGCGGACCCGGCGGTCGCGAATGCCCTTATCAAGGCCCTTTCTCACCGCGACCCGGACACACGGCGGGCCGCAGCCGAGGCGTTGGGCGGGTTCAAAGGCACGCATGTGCTTTCCGCCCTGGAATGTGCGACCCGAGACATCGACGAGGGGGTCCAGTGCGCCGCAATCGCAGCGCTCGAGCGAATTGGCACCGTCGCAGCGGCATTGAGGTTGAAGGCTGCCGTCGAGTCCGATCGCAAAGGAGTTCGCGAAGCCGCCCTCGCGGTCGTGACGTCGCCCTCCCTGAAGCCGCGGGATGCGGAAGAGGCGGCCGCATTAGCCGCCTTGCGCGGAGACTACGCGGCAGTGGCGGCTGAGGGAGAGGTCGCGTTGCCGGTGCTGCTGGATGCCCTGCAATCGAAGGGCGTGGAACGCCGCGCCGGTGCCGCGCGCGCTCTGGAGAGGCTGCGGACGGTTGGTGCAGTTCCAGCCCTTGTGCGCGCGCTGCGAGATCCAGTCCGTGCAGTCCGGGAATGCGTTGAAAATGCACTCGTGGCCATTGGCCGGGATGCGGTGCCGGCGCTGTCCGAGGCTTTGTCATCAGAGGACGCGGGCGTGCAGGGCCATGCCGCCGCTGCG
>JAFNAH010000253.1 GCA_017860075.1 Acidobacteriota bacterium
TTCAACCGCAACGGACGCCTCTACCTTCTGGCCATCAAGGGCGGCCAGCCGCAACAGATCGACACGGGTTTCGCCGTTCACTGCAACAACGATCACGGCATCTCTCCGGACGGTACGCAATTGGCGATCAGCGACCAGACCGAGGATGACAGCTCGCGCATCTACGTGCTTCCGATCACAGGCGGAGCACCCCGGCGTGTCACGCCCCTGGGACCTTCCTACTGGCATGGCTGGTCGCCGGACGGAAAGACGCTGGTGTACTGCGCGGAACGAAACGGCGAGTATGACGTTTACGCGATTCCCGCGGCAGGCGGAGAGGAGAAGCGCCTGACCACAGCACCCGGGCTGGACGACGGCCCGGAGTATTCGCCCGACGGTCAGTTCATCTATTTCAATTCGGAGCGCACCGGCCGCATGCAGATCTGGCGCATGAGGGCCGACGGGAGCGGGCAGGAGCAGGTCACATCCGACGAATTTAACAACTGGTTCGCGCATCCGTCGCCGGACGGCAAGTGGATCGCATTCCTGACCTATCCGAAAGACGTGAAGGGCCATCCGGAGAACAAGGACGTAATGCTGCGCCTGATGCCGGTCGGAGGAGGCGAGATCGAGGTACTGGCCAAGCTGTTTGGCGGCCAGGGAACGATCAACGTCCCGTCGTGGTCTCCGGACAGTCAAAACATAGCGTTTGTAAGCTACCAGCTGGTGTATTAGGGGGGACAGTCACCACTGTCCCCAAAGTAGGCTCGTACCCTATCCGTCAGTTTCTGCCCCGGGGACAGTGGTGACTGTCCCCCTGCCGTATTCCTCGACCAGCGATTCGGGATCCCAGCCTTTGTCGCGGTCCATGCCCGGTTCTTCAAGGTCCGCCCGCAGCATCTGCTCGAGGTCCTCGACGCGCTGCCGCGCCGCGCTTATGTATTGGACGCGATCGCGCCGGTGCCCGGAGAGCTGGCGCATAGATTCCTCGTCGTGCTTCAGGAACTTCTGAGCGGCACGGTGGGCCTGGTGAGCCCTGAATCCCAGGAGCCGCAGGGCGTCGGTGCCGGTTCGGAGCGCGGTATCAAGAGTGTCGCGGTAGACGTGGGGCACGCCCGCTTCCAGCAAATCGTAGGAGTCGTTCCAGTCGAATGCGCGCGCCAGGATCGTCAGGTTCGGGAAGTGCTTCCTGGCCGTTTCAACCAGCTCGAGCGTCTTGTCCGGGCTGTCGAGACCAAGGATCAGCAGGCGCGCCTGTCCCGCACCCGCCGCATGCAGCAGGTCCAGCCGCGACGCATCGCCGTAGTACACCTTCTGCCCCATGTCCCGCAGCAGGTCGACGTGGTCGGCGTCGAGGTCCAGCACCGTAACCAGAACACCGTTGGCGCGCAGCAGCCTCCCTACCGTCGAGCCGAACGCCCCGTAGCCGGCAACCAGCACCGGAGCCTGCTCTTCGATAACGTCTGCGACGCGTGTTTCCTGTTCCCTGGCGCCAAACCGGGGCTGTAGCATCCGCTCATTCAGCAGGAAAAGGAGCGGAGTGACCGCCATCGAAATCGCCACGACCGCGACCAGGGGCGAAGTAATCGAAGTGCCGAGCACGCCCAGCCGTTCGGCGAAAGAAAGCAGCACAAATGCGAATTCACCTACCTGCGGCAGTCCGAGTGCGAAGAGCAGGCCCTGATCTGTGCCAAGCCTGAACCCGCGAGCCAGGCCAAACAGAACAGTCGCCTTCAAGGCAATCACCCCGATCACGAGCCCGCCCAGGAACGCGGGGCGCTCAGCCAGGAGGTGGAAATCGACGGAGGCGCCCACCGCGATGAAGAACAGGCCGAGCAGCAGGCCCTTGAAAGGTTCGATATCGCTGACGAGCTCGTGACGGTACTCGCTGGTGGCCAGCATAACACCTGCGAGGAACGTGCCAAGCGCCGGGCTCAGGCCGACGGATGTCATAAGCAGAGCCACACCGATGACGAGCAGCAGCGCTGCCGCCGTGAATGCCTCGCGGACACGCGCCTTTGCTATTGCCCGAAATACCGGCCGGATGAGATATCGCCCCCCTACTACCACGAGCGTCACGGCTCCCAGCACCGCGAGGGTTTGAGCCCAACCCGGGAGGGCTGCAAGCACCGAGCCCGCATGCGTGCCTTGCTCGCCCGGTACGGCCCGGCCGGTCGCCAGCATGGGAAATGCCGCGAGCATGGGGATCACGGCGATATCCTGGAACAGCAGCACTGCGAAAGAACTCTGTCCCCCGGCGGTCTTAATCAGTCCCTTCTCGTTGAGGGTCTGGAGAACTATCGCTGTTGAAGACATGGCCAGGACCATCCCGACGGCGACCGCTGCCTGCCACGGCAGCCGCAGCGCGAGGCCGATTGCCGCGACAGCTGCCGCCGTGAGGAGGACCTGCAGACCACCCATCCCCAAAATCGGTCTGCGCAGCCGCCAGAGCAGCGAAGGCTCCAGCTCGAGACCAACCACGAACAGCATCATCACGATGCCGAACTCGGCGAAGTGCATTACGTCCCGCCCCTCTGTCCCGAGCAAGCCCAGGACATGTGGTCCGATGGCGACGCCCGCAATCAGGTAGCCCAACACCGAGCCGAGCCCGAGGCGCTTCGCGATGGGCACGGCGATGACCGCCGCCGTGAGATAGACGAACGCCTGAAAAAGGAAACCCTGTCCGCTCACTGCCGCGCCTCCTCCATGGAATTCCTGTCCGGCGCGTCCGTGTACAACACGTCCGGATTGAACCTCAGCGTTCCGCCGAGCAGCGCGACAAGGAATTCGCGGTATCGGTTGGCCTCGATCTCCAAGCCTGCGGCCGTCAGTCTGTGCGTACCGTGTATGACAAATGGTGGTACGAAGTCCATGCCGCACAACCTGGCAGTCTGCTCCCATGGAGCCAGTAGCGCTCGCACCGTGAATTGGCTGTCGGCCGCAGTCTGGTAGGCTGCTGCACTGCCGCCGGTCGATATGACGTGCACCGTCCGTTTGCCGCGCAGGGCAGTCCCCTTGGAACCGTATGCCCAGCCGTGCTCCAACACCAAATCCTGCCACTGCTTCAGGAGTGGCGGAACGCTGTACCAATAAAAGGGGTGCTGGAAGACGATGGTATCGTGTGCGCTGAGCAGCTCCTGCTCGCGGCGGACATCCACGTCGTAGTCCGGATAATGCTCGTAGAGATCGTTCAGGGTGAGCCCCGGCAGTTCCGGGAGGCTCCGGAGAAGCCTTCGATGAACGTGCGATTTTTCAAGTGCCGGGTGGGCAAAAAGAATGAGGATGTTTGGCATGGCTCTCCAGGGCAGGACCTCTCCTGCAGCAAGCGTTCATGTCTACCAATGTCGATTTGGATTCGTAGAATATAGCGGGCCTGCCCAGTCGATGCAATTCCTGACGAGACAACATGTGGGGCGGCTTGAAAAGCCGAGGAGTGTGGCTTGAGCGTCACCGGGAAGATCGTCCGGATGCCGCCACCGGTGCCAAAACCGACGAAACCGCCGGCCTGGCTTCCCAAGCCAGTTCGACTGGCGATCTCCTCACCAGTCACCAAGTCCCGGAGCCCGGCATATTTCCTGTCCAGGGAAACGCGCAGGTCCACGCTTTCGGGCAGGAACGACTCGACGATGAAAGTGTCGTTATCGTACGCGAAGAGGCTGACATCGCCGGGACTCTCCACGCGTACATAGAAGTCCCTCAGGATCACATTCCGGATCTGGGTCAACACGTCGGCGGGAAAGCTGTACAGGTCGCTGAAATTCTCCGGAATGGTCAGGACATACAAGGATCCCTTCGCATACCCGGCCTGAATCAGCAGCGGGTATCCGAGATCGTTCTGCGTCATGCCGCTGACCAGTTCCCAGGCATCGTTCGTGAAATACTGAATCTGCGGAATCAGGATGTGCAAATCGGGCGGGAGCGGGGCGGCGCCGCGGAACCCTTTGATCAGAGCCTTACGATCCGTATAGCGGATTTCAGCGATTTCTTCGATGCCCTTGCCCTGCAACGCCCGGAGCAAGCCCGACGTGATCACGACCGATTTGCCGTCAACCAGTTGCTGTCTGATCTTTGACACGATGCCCGTATCGAAAGCGGCACTTTCCGCGAGGAGGACGACCGGAGCGTTGGAGGGAAACTCGGGCACAAGCTCGACGGGAATACCGACCATGCCGAGGTAGCTGTGAAGGAAATCCTCGCCGGCGGAATTGAAAGGCTTGTAGCACCTGAGACCGATCGGCTTGCCCAGTTTCCCCAGGAAGGAGTCCACCTGTTCGAAGGTCCAGCCGGCGGCGCGGGCAATCGCGGTCGGCTTCTCCAGGCTGCCGTCTGCCCTGGCAATCGGCTCCATCATCTTGTCAAAATCGAAGCTGGTCTGCTGTCCCTGCCAAGGCGCGCGATCCTCCGGACGGATCGGTCGCTGGACCCCGCGAAAATCGAAAAGCGTGATCTCCGGCGCCTTAGCGAAGAGCGTGAGCCAGAGCTGTTCTGCATAGCGATCGAAGTACCGGCTGGCATAGGTGTCCACCCATCCGCCGCCGTTGGCGCCGGGCTTGATGTTCTCGAAGTATCGGAATATGCCGTAGCCCAGATATTCCTGCAGGTGCTGGTTCCCGGAACGGTCGCGCGTCTCGGTGCCCGTATAAACGCCGTCGAACAATTTCGGCTCGACCTCCAGGTCGAATCCCAGGCCCTGAAAATGCTCGTACCAGTTCGGGTACTTGATAACGATCCTGACCTTCGGGTTGACAGCTTGGGCCGGCTTGATGATGAGATCGCGCGCCGCCTCATCGAGCAGGTCCAGCCTGAAGCGGGTCCAGGTCGTGGCCCCTCTGGCACGGATGCACAGGTCGCACTTACAGTTGGTAAAAAAGAAGTCATCTAGGATGAATTCATCGAACAGCCCGGCGGTGTATTCAACGACCTCTTTCAGCTTCTTGCGGTGCTCGGGATTGGAGTAGCAGTAAGTCTGAAAGCGGTTCATTTCGTTGACCGTGATCGTAATGCCTCCGGCGACGCGGACGCCGCGGTCTTCAAAGAACCTTTTGACCCTGGTAATCGTCTCCTTGTCGGCCACCACCATGTCGCGGTGTGTCTCGAGGTAGACCTTGTCGACTCCCACTTGACGGGATATCTGGTTCCAGCGCGGCTCCAGCCAATTGAGATCTCCCATCTGACGAACTTCGTACACGCGGGCGTAGACCGACACACTGAAATTGCGATAGTGGCCTGCAGCATAGGTTGAGACGGGCATAATCCACCAGAGTAGTAAAGAACAAAGGGATACCGGCAGGCGTTTCATCTTGCTTCTGCGATTCAGACAATGGATCTGGCACACAGTCATCTCTTCGCACCCGGTCTGGCGCCCCTGCCGGGGCGCGGTGTCTTTCTTGCGCATCTATCCGGGGGCTCGCTGAGCTCACCCCCGGCTACGTCTCTTCGGCCCCTCTGGGGCCTTGCGCCTCCCCCACAACGCATCTCGGACCATCGGCGGCCTGGGGCCCCGGAGGGGCCACAGAAAATAGCCCGGGGTGAGCGACGCGAACCCCGGGATCACGATGACAAAATGCACCGCGCCCCGGCAGGGGCGCCGGAGAGCGACTCTGAGTGAGCGGGGCAAACCCCCGTATAAGACTCGATCTGTCGACGAGCCCTGCAAAGGCGAAACGGGAAGCAGGCGAACCTATGCGTGTCAGTCTCAGTGTCTGAATCACAGATCTTGCTTCTCTCCACAGCGACAGGCCCTGCTCGAGCGCTTGCCTGTCACGGAGCCCCTTAGGGAACCACCGTGATGGACTTCCCGGCGTATTGGACGACCTTATCTGCTCTTGCGGCCGGTTCGACGCCCGTGCCGCGGCCTTCGCCAACAAAGACGACCCGGAAAGCGCGTGTTTCCAGCATTCCCGGAAAGCTGCCCTTGCGGTCACCGATGGTCAGGGTCTGACGCGTATCGTCCCAGTTCATCGGGATGACCGAGCGGGCGCCCTTTTCATAGTCGTAAATAGTCGTAATTGTCGCTCTCATCCTCGTAGAGGGTAAAGCTACCGTCGGCACCACGGTAGACGCGCAGCTCGATCGGGTCCGCCGGCTTCTCCGCAGCATACTCCAGGTCCGGTCCCATCGGCAGGATTGCCCCTGCGCGCACGTAGAGCGGTATCCGTTCCAGCGGAGCTGGCGCGTCGATGGCCCCGCCGCCTGCGAGCACGTTTCCGTTCCAGAAGTCGTACCACTTCCCCCCCGGCAGGTACAGATGGCGCGTCGCAGCACCCGGCTCGGTAACGGGATTAACGAGGATCGCCGGGCCGTACATGAACTGGTCCCCGATGTTGTGAACTCTCCTGTCGGCCAGGAAATCCATGACAAGCGGACGCATCGGGGTGTATCTCTCGCTCGTCGTCTTCCACGCGATCGAGTAGATGTAGGGCAGGAGGCGATAGCGCAGCCGATCATACTTCGTGAGAATCGCTTGTGCCTCGGGTCCGTAAGACCACAGTTCGTTCTGATTGGTGGTTCGGGTACCGTGCACACGGAAGATGGGGCAGAAGGTGCCGTACTGGAACCAGCGCACGAACAGTTCGCGATACGCGGGGTCGTTGGTATTACCGGATGTGAACCCGCCGATGTCAGTCGTCCAGTACGGAATGCCTGACAATGCGAAATTCAGGCCGGCCGGGATCTGGCGCTGCAGACTCAGAAAATCGGAGTTGATATCGCCCGACCAGGCCGTTACTGCGTATCTCTGGCTTCCGGCGAAGGCCGAGCGGGAGAGTATGAACACGCGCTTCCTGTCCGTCTCGGAGCGTTGACCTTCGTATACTCCCCTGACCGCCATGAGCGGGTAGAGATTCACGTAACGATCGCCGCTGCCGATGGCAATCCTGTGGCCGAGCTGGATGTTCTGCTCGCGCGCCTCGGTTTCGGGCTCCACGGTGTCCAGCCACCAGGCATCAACGCCGATCTTGAAGAGCGCCTTGTCCATCAGCTGCCAGTAGTAGGACCGCGCCTCCGCGCTGGTGGCATCGTACAGGGCCATGCCCTCAGGGTGGAACCCGGCGACCTTGGTGCGATCGACAAACCAGCCGCGCTTGTCCATCTCCTCGTAGGCCTGCGAGCCGCGTTCGAAGAACGGCCAGACGGAGATCATCAGGTGGAAATTCTTCTTGTGCAGGTCCTCGACCATGCCTTTCGGGTCGGGGTAGTTCTCGTTGAACACATGTTCGCCCTTGCGGGTCCACCAGAACCAGTCCTGCACGATGTTGTCGACGGGGATGCGCAGCTCCCTGTATTTGCGGGCGACATCCAGCAGCTCCTGCTGCGTCTTGTAGCGGTTCTTGCACTGCCAGAAGCCGTACGCCCACTTGCCGAACATGGGGACATCCCCGGTCAATTCCCGGTAACCGGCGATGATCCGGTCGAAATCCGGCCCGTACATGAAATAGTAGTCGATCGCGTCGGCTACCTCGGAGGTGATGTAGAGCGAGTGCAGGAAGCGGTTGTTGAACCGGCTCCTGGAAGTATTGTTCCAGAAAATGCCGTACCCGTTGCTCGAGAGAAGGAAGGGTATCGAAATGTTGGTGTTATCCTGCCAGATATCCACCGACTCGCCGCGGTAGTTCCAGACGCCGGCCTGGTGCTGGCCCAGTCCGTAGAACGCCTCCGTGGAACCCCACAGCCCGATAAAAGTCTCCGCGCGCCAGGTGTCCTCGCCGTTGACCTTGACGGGAGTCATGGTTTTCGGGCCTTCCTGGACGAGCCTTTTGCCGGCTGCGTCGCTGTATGCGATCGTGCCGTCCTTGCGGGTCACGGTCACAGTGAGCCGTTCAGTCGACAGGCTGACATCCTTCTCCGTGGACTGCATCGTCCACCGCGCGGCCGGCCAGGTAGTCTTCGTCACGACATAATCAGGCCGGTTCGGGAAATCGGTCGCGGGCGAATACACGACGCGGATGATGGAATCGGTGCATACCTGCAACCGCATCGAGCCTGACTCCAGCTTGAAGAGGACGCCGTCCGGCTGCTTCTGGTCACCCGTGACGGGGTTCAGCGGGTTCCACTGCGCACGAACTGCAGGAACCAGGCCTGTGAGGAGGAGGAATGAAAGAATCGCCCTAGCGAGGTAGCGTGTTCGCATATCACCCGTCCTAAGGGGGACAGTCACCAGTGTCCCACCTGTTCTCTCCTCGGTTGCTGGAGGGACACTGGTGACTGTCCCCCTACTCCAGTGCCGCCTCGACATGAATCACGGCTCCACCGGGTTCGGCCGCCGGAAGAAGATTGCCGGGAATCTCGCCTCCATCGACCAGAAGCTTCTTCACGCCCCGGTTCAACGAGGCGGGATTCTTGACTTCGATGACGTAGGTGTTGCCACGGAACCGGCGCGTCACCCTGAATCCTCCCCACGCAGCAGGAATTACCGGATCGATGCGCAGTCCGTCATACTCGGGGCGGATGCCGAGGATCCATTGCGTGATGGCAGCATAGTTCCAGGCCGCCGTGCCGGTGAGCCAGGAGTTCTTCGCCTCCCCGTGCGTCGCCGCGTCCCGGCCGGCAATCATCTGCGCGTAGACGTACGGTTCACAGCGATGTATCTCACTGATCGGCTCCCGTGCCGAAGGGTTGATGCGGAGGTAATAGTCAAACGCGTCGTCCCCGTGTCCGGCCATGGCCTCCGCAATCATGATCCAGGGATTGGTATGGCAGAAGATCCCCGCGTTCTCTTTGTATCCTGGCGGGTAGGATGAGATCTCGCCAAGGTGGAGATAGTACCGCGAGAATGCCGGTTGCTGGAGGATGATGCCGTGAGGCGTGGCGAGGTGTTCCTTCACAGCGGCCAGGGCCTTCAGCGCATCGCCGTTCTCCAGCCCGATGCCCGCCATGATGCAGAAACCCTGCGGTTCGATGAAGATCCTGCCCTCTTCGCACGAGGCGGAGCCGATCTTCTGTCCGTAGTCGTCATAGGCGCGCAGGAACCAGTTCCCGTCCCATCCGTGCTGGAGCAGGGTCGCCTCCATCTTTGCCGCGGCCGCGAGGTACTGGCCTGCTTCCTCCCCGAGACGGCCCTTCTGGGCGATTACGGCCAACTCGCGTGCCGCCATCACGAAGAGGCCCGCGATGAAGACTGACTCCGCGGTTTTTCCATCCTTGTTCGTCGTGGTCTGGAAAGACTGTCCGGGAGTGTCCGAGAAGCAATTCAGGTTCAGGCAGTCGTTCCAATCGGCGCGCCCGATCAAAGGGAGTCCGTGCGGACCAAGCCTCTCGAGCGTGTAGCGCAGCGACCGTTGCAGATGTTCGTAGAGCGGCGTCTCGGTCCCGGGCTCATTCTCGTAGGGCAGCTTCTCCTCCAGGATCGACCAGTCTCCACTTTCCTTGAGGTACGCGGCAGTGCCCAGGATCAGCCACAAGGGGTCATCGTTGAAACCACTTCCGACATCGTTGTTGCCCCGTTTCGTGAGCGGTTGGTACTGGTGGAATGCCCCGCCGGTCGGGAGTTGCGTAGCCGCCAGGTCGATAATCCGCTCCCTCGCCCGTTCAGGGATCATATGCACGAATCCCAGCAGATCCTGGCTGGAATCGCGGAATCCCATGCCGCGGCCGATGCCCGATTCGTAGAAAGAGGCCGATCGCGACATGTTGAAGGTCACCATGCACTGGTAGGCGTTCCAGATATTGACCATGCGATCCGCATCCGCGCTTGGTGTCCGCACCTGGAACGTGCTCAGCAGCGTGCTCCAGTAGTCCTTCAACTCTTCAAACGCGGCATTTGCATTCGGTGCGGCCAGATACTTGCGGATGACCGGCAATACCGTCTTCTTGTTGATCGTCTGGGAATCCGGCGGATCGAACTTCTGGTCTGAAGGATTTTCGTGGTAACCCAGGAGGAAAATGATTTCGCGGCTCTCCTTGGGCTGGAGGGTCACGTCGACCTGGTGGCAGCCGATGGGAGCCCAACCGTGAGCGATCGAATCGAAGCAGCGGCCCCGTTCGACCGCCGCCGGAGA
>JAFNAH010000254.1 GCA_017860075.1 Acidobacteriota bacterium
CACCGTTCACCCGGTTTCTGGCCGACGAGACGGGTCGTGTCACCGTGGAGTTGTACTCGAATGCCGCCGCTCCCATGCCTTCTTACAGGGACGTGCATCACCTGAATTTTCATTTCGCGTTCGCGGTGGCTGACGCCGAGGCGGCGAGGGCCGACCTTCTGCGGGCGGGGGCGATTGATGTCGAGGTTGTCAGGCCCGCCGATGGATCGGTCCTGTATATGCTTCGCGATCCCTGGGGAGTGCCTCTGCAGATCTGCCAGCGCACCCGGCCTTTTGCGGTCTAGCCCGATCCGGGGATATTTTCTGCGGTCTCCGCACTCTTGCGGTGGGATTTCTTGACCAGGGGAGTTGACGCATGACAACCAAAGTCTATTACGGATCGCCCCTCCAGGCGAGGATCGGCGCGGAAGAGACTCTGCCGGCAAAACTTGACCTCATTCTTGAAAAACTGCACCTGCGCGACCGGGTGAAGGGTGAGACGGTGGTCATCAAGATGCACACCGGCAACAACATGATCTACTCCACCATCCACCCGGTGTTTGTGCGCCGGGTGGTAAAGGCAGTCAGGGAAGGCGGCGGCAAACCGTTTGTGGCCGACATCAACCTTGACGCGGCCGGTGCAGAAGAGCGCGGATATTCTTCGGAAACACTCGGCTGCCCGGTATACCCCGGCGGCGGCCCGGACGAGCGATACTTCTATACCCACAAACGCAAGTTCAAGGGGATGGAAGAGTGGAAGGTGGCAGGCCAGATCCAGGATGCCTCTTTCCTGATCAACTTCGCGCACGTCAAAGGGCATCCTACCTGCGGTTTCGGCGCCGCCTTCAAGAACCTCGCTCTGGGATGCATGGTGGGCGAGACTCGCAGTCTCATCCACGACACCTGTCATTACGATCGGTACTGGTTCGCCGAGAAATGCCCGGATGAGCAGACCCGGCAGCAGATCATCGCCTCCTGCCCCGTCGGCGCGCTGGTCAGTGACAGGGATGATCCGCGCGAACTTCACCTGCACATCGAGCCCTGCACACAATGCGGCTTGTGCCTGAAAGTGGCTCCGCCCGGTTCGCTCAAGATCGACGCGGTCAACTTCCACGTCTTCCAGGAAGCTTGCGCCATCAGCACTTCCATCACCCTGTCGACGTTCGCGCCGGGCAAGGCCGTGCATCTCAGCCTGGCCACGCATATGACCCCCGTCTGCGATTGCTTCGGGTTCACCGGCATGCCGATCCTGCCGGATGCAGGCGTGTTCGGCTCCGACGACATCGTGGCGATCGACCAGGCGGCGCTTGATGTCATCGCTCGATCATCGTTGATCGTCGAGCACGTGCCCGCGTCGCTGCGAAGATGGGTCTATGAGAAGGGACATCCGTTTCAGCGCCTCCACGGGCCGCTGAAGGATCCATACAAGGTGGTGGAATACGGTGAGGCCCTGGGGTTGGGCTCGCGCAAATACGATCTGATCGATGTGCTGCCGGTGGACTTGAACGCGGAACCCAGCCGCTGGTTCATCCCGGCAAGCTGACGCGTGGCGATGTTCCTGTGGCCGTGGGGCGGGGCAGCGCCGCCGGCGCGGACACCTTCCGGTTCATGCGGCCTTGCGCTGCGCGCGCACACCTGCAATTCCCGGGGATTTCCAGGCGAACAGGTGCTACCCTGATCGCGAGGAGAAAGCCAACTGTGTTGAATTCACCGGGGAAATCCCGGTCCAACAATTGAGGTCTCAATGGTCAGACGGGGAGTGGTCATTGCCATCGCGGTTGCAGGGATCTTCTTAGCAGGGTTCTGGATTGGCAGCGAAAGAGCGGCGCAGGGATTGCCTAAGAACCGAGTATTCGAGCTCCGGACCTACACGGCAAATGAGGGCAAGCTGCCGGCATTGCAGGCCAGGTTCAGAGATCACACGACGAAGATCTTCGAGAAGCACGGCATGAAGAACGTCGGGTATTGGGTTCCGACCGATCCGCCGGCATCCGAAAACACCTTGATCTACATACTCTCCTTCCCGGACCGCGATGCCGCCAAAAAGTCGTGGGAGGCATTCGTCAACGACCCGGAATGGAAGAAGGTGCAGCAGGAGTCGGAAGTCAACGGCAAGCTGGTAGGGAAAATCGACTCCGTATTCATGGAGGCGACGGACTTCTCCCCGATCAAGTGACGGACGGGACCGCGCTCATCGTTTGAACCTTCAGACACCTGGTTGCAGCCCAGGCCTGCCGGGAAGGAGTATGCCGGCAGCAGGAGGAGACAGCATGTTCGGCAATTCTTCTCTGTGGTCACGTCGAAGCGTCATCAAAACAGGTGGAACCGCAGGTCTCGCGGCCGCCGCGGGACTGCCGGCAGGCGCCATCACCCGACCAAAACCGCCGGCGCACGGCGACGCGCGGGCGACTATCGAACAGCGGGTGGAATCGACACCGATCGTCGACACACACGAGCATCTGATCGAGGAGGAAGTGCGCCTCAAGGGCGGTAGCCGCAGAATAAGGGCAAACGACTGGTCCTGCCTGCTGAGCCACTACCTTGATTCCGACCTGACTACCTGCGGCATGCCGCGCAAGACACTGGATGCGTTCCTGGGGCCGGAAACGGAGCCGTCGCAGAAGTGGCCTCTCCTCGAGCCCTATTGGCCAAGGGTCCGGCACACCGGTTACGGTCAGGCAGTCGAGATCGCGATGAGACGCCTCTACGGGATCGATCGCCTGTCGGGTGAAACCGCCGGCAGGGTCCAGCAGGGATACGAACACCGCCTGAAACCGGGATTCTACAAGACGGTGCTGCAGGACATGGGACGGATCGAATCCTGCCAGGTGAATTCGCTGGAATCGCCCTTTTCCGAATCCAGACAACCATTGCTGCTCATGCAGGACATCAGCTTCCTCGGCATGCACATAGGACCGGACATCGATAGCTACGCGGGAAAGGCCGGAATTGCGGTGAGCGACCTGCAGGACTGGCACCGGGTCATAGACTGGTGGTTTCAGACCTATGGCCCCTATGCAGTGGCAGTCAAATCCCAGGCGGCCTACAGCAGGAACATCGACTACGAGGACGTTCCTGCGGAACAGGTCCAGGCGATCTTCAAGTCAAGGTTGAACCATGATCCGCTGGCAAATGCCGACAGAAAGCGCCTCGAGGATCACCTATTCTGGTATTGTGTCCGCAGAGCGACGGAACACGAACTCCCGGTGAAGATTCACACGGGCTACTACGCCGGCGCCGGCACCATGCCGCTTTCACGGGTCGCGCAAAATGCGGCGGCGGCTTCCGACCTGTGCCGGGTGGCGCCCAACGCCCGCTTCGTCTTCATGCACATCGATTACCCGTACTACGAGCCGATGATCGCGCTCGCAAAGCACTATGCGAACTGCTATGTCGACATGTGCTGGGCGTGGCTCATGAGTCCCGTCGCGAGCGTGAACTTCCTCAAGCAGTACCTGGTCACGGCCCCGGCCAACAAGGTGCTCACGTTCGGCGGGGATTACATCCCGGTCGAACCGGTGCTCGGACACGTCGTGCTCGCCCGCAAGGGGATCGCGCGCGCCCTCACCGGGTTGGTAGATGAGGGTTGGCTCGACCTCGAGTCGGCTTTGAGCCTGGCGGATCCCATCATGCGCGGAAACGCACGAGCCCTGTTCAATCTCGACCTGAAGACCAGGAAGCTGCAGGCTGCACCCTGGCTTTGATTGTCTCCCGGCCGCATGATTTCTGGTGGGCGGGGACAATGAAAAGGAGAAGCGCGACATGTGTGGCTCGGGGAAACATGTTTTCGAACCTGGCGGTCCGTGCTGTGGGCATCCTTGGACGAGGCGGGAATTCATTGCGGGCTCAGCCGGGCTGGCCGCCGCCGCGGGCTCGGCGCCCATGCTTCGAAATCAAGTTGCAGGCGCAACAGTTCAACCAGTTATCACCCGGACCCCCCTGAAGGTCCTGCCGGTTCTAATCTTCAGACCGTACGAGCGAAGGGAGGCCACGTCTTGGCGCTGGTCCGGCGCCTTCTTCTCGGAGGAACAGGCTGAGGCCGAGCGGCGAAGGATCCGGCAGGAGCTCGAGGCGATGGCGGCCGGCTCCCCGTTC
>JAFNAH010000255.1 GCA_017860075.1 Acidobacteriota bacterium
ATGTGATGTGCGTCGCCCGACATTCCGTAGCCGACAACCTCCGCATAGATCTTCGCGCCTCGGCTGGTCGCGTGCTCGAGTTCCTCGAGAACGAGAATTCCTGCTCCTTCTCCGAGAACGAAACCATCCCGGTCGCGGTCAAAAGGGCGGCTCGCCCTAGTCGGTTCCTCGTTCCTGGTGGAAAGTGCTTTCAGGGCATCGAAGCCGGCAACCGCGAGCGGCGTGATGGCGGCTTCGCTCCCTCCCGTGATCATGACGTCGGCGTCCCCACGCTGGATGATCTTGAAAGAATCGCCGACCGCATGACTTCCGGCCGCGCAGGCGGTGCATGGAGCTGAGTTCGGGCCGGTCGCGCCAAATCTCATCGAGACCTGTCCGGCCGCCAGGTTGACTATGCTCGACGGTATGAAAAAGGGGGAAACGCGCCTGGGTCCCTGCTTGAGCAGGGTTTCGTGTTCGGATTCGATCGTGCGAAACCCGCCGATGCCCGAACCGATGACGACGCCGGTCCTCTCCGCCTCGGGGGGCTCCAACCTCGCCATCGCTGCATCCTTCATCGCAAACTCCGCGGCGGCCAGCGCGTAGTGAATGAAGGTGTCCATCTTCCTCGCTTCCTTGCGTTCGATGAAGGCGGACGGGTCGAAGTTCTTCACTTCCGCCGCAATCCTTGTGGGAAACTGCGTTGCGTCGAAGCGGGTGATCGGACCGACGCCCGACGCACCTCCGACGAGCGACCGCCAGGTCTCCTCAGACCCCAGGCCAAGGGCTGTGACCAAACCCACCCCAGTCACGACGACACGCCGTTTCACCGCTCGGCTCTCTTTCGCTAGCTCACGTGCGACTCGACATAGTCGATGGCATTGCGAACCGTCTTGATCTTCTCAGCGTCCTCGTCCGGGATTTCGATCCCGAAAGCTTCCTCAAATGCCATAACGAGTTCGATTGTGTCGAGCGAATCCGCACCAAGATCATCCACGAAGGACGCAGAATCGGTTACCTCGCTCTCGCTGACGCCGAGCTGATCCACAATGATGGATTTCACCTTTTCCTCAGTAGACGCCATGACGTTTTCTCCTTAGCATTTGCACAAACCTACAAGAAAGAATGCGGCCGTTAAAGGCGCCACATTTTAGCACCCGGCGATCAAGAAGCAAGCGCTTCGACCCGGGAATCAACGCCCGAAATCATTGTGCGGGCCGAAACGTGCCTGCACGCGGCGATCCCACCGTCGCAGGACCACCGGCGGCGACCCTCCCAAATCACGCCTCGCCGTTCTCCGGGCCCTGAACGGAGATCTGGCTCAGCTCTTCCTGCAGCCTCTCGTTGACCCTGTTCTCGGCGAATTCCTTCGCGACCCGGATCGCGTTCTTGATGGCATTCCCGCTGGATCGCCCATGGCAGATAATGCACACACCTCGCAGGCCGATCAGCGGTGCGCCGCCGTACTCGGAGTAATCGAGGCGCTTCTTGAGCCGCCTGAAAGAATCCATGGAAAGAAGGGCTCCGAGCTTGGCCAGGAGGTTCCTGGAGAGTTCCTCCTTCATCAACTGCAGCATCGTCTCGACAAGCCCTTCGCTGGTCTTGAGCGCGACGTTCCCTGTAAAACCATCGCAAACAATGACATCTGCGCGGCCGTTATAGATGTCACGGCCCTCAACATTGCCGATGAAATTGAGCTGCAGCTCCTTGAGCGATTTGTGGACCCCCTTGGTAAAATCGGTCCCCTTCGATTCTTCCTCGCCGACCGACATCAAGCCTACGCGCGGCGATTTTACGCCGACGATCTGCTTGCTGAAGAGGTGGCCCATCAAAGCAAACTGCACCAGATGATGGGGCTTGCAGGTCACGTTTGCCCCCACATCCAGCAGGACGGCGCGGCCCGTAAGGGTCGGCACGACGGTGGCCAGGGCAGGTCGGTCGACGCCGGGAACTACCCCCACGAGCATCTTGGCGATGGCCATGACCGCACCGGTGTTTCCGGCGCTCACCAGGCCGCTTGCCAGACCGTCGCGCACCAGCGCGGCTGCGACGTGAACAGAAGAATCCTTCTTCCTCCGGAGAACCGCGGCAGGCTTCTCATCCATGGCAATGGTCTGCGAAGCATGCCGGATCTCGACGGGAAGGCCGTCCGCTGACCTCTCCTTCAACATGGGCTTGAGGCGGCTCTCGTCACCTGCCAGGATCACGTGCACTCCGTAGGCCCTGGCGGCCGCGATCGCACCCTCTACCTCGCTGCGTGGAGAGTTGTCGCTCCCCATGGCGTCAACGACGATCTTGGTCATGGAATCGGCAATTCCTCTCAGCAAAAGAAGGTCGCCGGGATCAGATCTCTTCCTCGGCTTCCATCACCGGGCGGCCGCGATAGTACCCGCACTTGGGGCAGGCCCGGTGGGGCTGCTTCGGCTCCAGGCACTGCGGGCAGAGGCCCGGGGTCACAGGCTGAAGGAAATCATGCGCGCGCCGCTTTCCACGGCGCGCCTTCGAGTGTCTTCGTTTTGGATTGGGCATGGAACGTGTCTCCCTCTTCAATTCGCTGCGCCGCTCATCTTCACCTCGGAGCGGGCAGCCGGTCCGGCACAGAAAGGCCGGCTCAATCCTTCTTCTTTTCCCGAAACTCCAGCAGGGCCGAGAGCCGGGGGTCCGGTCCCTCGCTGCCGCAGCCGCAGGGCCCCTCGTTGAGATCCCTGCCGCAGCGGTAGCAAAGCCCCTTACATTCTTCCCGACAGACGAACTTCATGGGCAGCGCGAGTTCCACCTGCTCCGCCACCATCAGATCCACATCGAGGCGGACGCCGTCATAAAAAGCGACATCCATTTCCTCGTATTTGAGCTCGATCTCGTCCTTCTCTTTCCTCCCCTTCGGTTGTGGAACGTAGGAGAGGTCGAAATGAGCGCTGACAGGCCGCAGGAATTCGGAAGTACAGCGGGCGCACCGGCACCGCACGGCCGTGTCGACACTGCCGTCTATGTGCAGATCCCGGTCTTCATGCGTCAGAACGAAATCGGCTGCCACCACCTCGGCCAGCACGGCATCCTCCCGTTCGAAGGCCAGTTCACCCACTCCATAGGTGTGGTGTACGTGCAGCGGTTCGTCCCGCAGATCCTCAATCTCGATAAACACGAACGTCTCCTGCCTCGCGCAAGGCAGCCAATTATAGCCGCGAGCAAGACTTTGTCAACAAAAGGACCAATTGAGGCAATGACTTACGGCGCCAATCGGGGGATGGTTGCAGCCGAAGAAGGTTTCGTGAATGATCCGTTGCCGCGCGAGCAGCACGCTGCAGAACCCCGGTGCAGTTCCGGCCGGCTACTGACGCGCATCTCCCTCAAACTTGTTCAACTCCTGGACGATCAACGACACGAGCATGCTCCTTCCGCTGCCATCCCGGGCCTCCTTCAGGATCTTGATCGCCTCGTCGCGCTTTCCCAGACCGTCCAGGGCGCGCGCAAGCCCCAGTTGGAGCATCGCCTTGGGCAGCATACACTGGGGATCTTTGATCATCTCCTCAAGTATCTCCCTGGCTCCTTTCGGATTCCCTGTCTGGAGGTAATAGTCCGCGATCGCTTGCCTGGCCAGGAAAGCCACCGTGCGGTCTTTCGTGTTGTAGCGGACCACCTCGAGAGAGCGGAGGCCTTCATCCTTCCGGCCGAGCCTCATTTCGGTCAGACCCTGGTAGTAGCGGGCTATGATCGCCAGTTTGGACACTCCCCACGAAGACGCGACAGCAGAAAACTCCTTGTAGGCAGCCTTATACTTGGCTTCCTCCGTCCGGAACAAAGGCTCGGTGCCCTTCCCATACGGATCGTCCAGAGCGGTCGGGTCAACTTTCGCGTGATAGAAATCCATGCCCCTGGCAAGCTGGCCCTGGGCCCGCGCTTCGCGGGTATCCAGGTACTGGATGCCGAAGAAGATACCGGCCACCACCAGCAGGCCTGCCGCAGCAACCATCGCGATCATCTTGCCCCGCTCGCGGAAAAGCTCCACGATCTGGACGATCGCATGATGGACCGGGTCTTCAGCGAGAATCTCTTTCCGTGTCAGCTTTGTTGTTCCCAAGATCCCTTCCTTAGAG
>JAFNAH010000256.1 GCA_017860075.1 Acidobacteriota bacterium
CAGTCGAATCAGGAATGGATCGGCCACTACCATACCGGTGGGGTGCCCGGGCGACATGAGATCGACAACAGCCAGGAAGTGAACTACCCGGCCATCATGTGTGCTATCGCTGCCACCGGATTCGCTGGATTCGTCGCCCACGAGTTCGTGCCTAAAGGCGATCCGCTCGCCTCGCTTCGCGAAGCAGTCAGGCTGTGCACCGTCTGAGCGAGGCTTCTACGAGCCCATCCACCCATCCCGACAGCATCGGAGTGTAGGTCCGCGCCGCCGGCGCTGTTTCAAAGTTCTATGGAACGGGCCTTCAGCCCTCGAAACCGCTATACCTCCTCTGACCTGGCGCGTTGCGCCAGGCTGGTATGAGGCGGGCCTCCGGCCCTTCCAAGAGAAACCACTATACCTCTCCTCTGAGCTGGCGCGTTGCGCCAGGCTGGTATGAGGCGGGCCTCCGGCCCTTCCAAGAGAAACCACTATACCTCCTCTGACCTGGCGCTTTGCGCCAGGCTGGTATGAGGCGGGCCTCCGGCCCTTCCAAGAGAAACCACTATAGGCTGAAGGCCCGCTCCATACAGCTTCGGAATGGGCGCGCGTCGCCGGCAAAGCGCCCACTTCCGTATTTCGTCATTCGTCATTCGTATTCCGTCATCTATCATTTGTGGTTTGTGATTGGCGTTTGTCTCTGGTCAATTGTAGCCGGGAGGTAGCCTCAGATGCCCCGATATGACCCTCACAGCATCGAACCGAGGTGGCAGGAGTACTGGGAGCGGAACAAGACGTTCCGTGCTGTCGAAGATACGTCAAAGCCAAAGCTCTATGTACTCGACATGTTCCCGTACCCGTCCGGCGAGGGATTGCACGTCGGCCACCCCGAGGGCTACACCGCTACCGACATGTACACGCGTTACCAGCGCATGCGCGGTTTCAACGTGCTGCACCCGATGGGGTACGACGCGTTCGGACTCCCTGCCGAACAATATGCGATCGAGACCGGAACGCACCCGGGGGCCACTACGGAACGTAACATCGCCAACATCCGGCGCCAGATCAAGAGGCTCGGGTTCAGCTACGACTGGGACCGGGAACTGGCCACAACCGACACGGACTATGTGCGGTGGACGCAATGGATTTTCCTGCTGATGTACGAAACCTGGTTCGACCCCGACGCCGAGTGGACGGATCCTGACGGCAGGAGGAGGCGCGGCAGAGGGCGTCCCATCGATGAGCTGCCGGTCCCTCCGGGCGTCCGCGCGCAGGGGGAGGAATCCGTCCGGCGCCATCGGGATTTGTTCCGCCTCGCCTACCAGGCCGAGGCTCCCGTGAACTGGTGCGCCGCACTCGGCACCGTTCTGGCGGACGAGGAGGTGATCAACGGCCGGTCGGAACGCGGAAACCATCCTGTCCAACGGCTCCCGCTCAGGCAGTGGATGCTGCGCATTACATCATATGCCGACCGTCTCGTGGAGGACCTGGACACGGTCCAGTGGCCCGAGCCGATCAAGGAGATGCAGCGCAATTGGGTTGGCCGCAGCGAGGGTGCCGAAGTCGATTTCTTTGCGGGTGAACCGGGTCCCGACTACGCGGAGTGGCGCGCCGCGCGTTCCCGCCGCGGCTACCCCGATCAGCCGGACGCTCTCTCGATCAGGATCTACACCACTCGTCCCGACACGCTTTTCGGTGCGACTTACATGGTACTCGCGCCGGAGCATCCGCTCGTGGATCGATTGACCTCCCCGGAGCGGAAGCAGGAGGTCGACGCCTACCGCCAGAGGGTGGCGGCGATGAGCGAAGAGGATCGGATCACCGGACGCGGAGAGAAATCGGGGGTTTTCACCGGCGGCTATGCAACCAACCCGGTCACTGACGAAATGATCCCTATCTGGATAGCTGACTACGTTCTCATCAGCTACGGGACAGGCGCGATCATGGCCGTGCCCGGGCACGACCAGAGGGATTTCGAGTTCGCCAACAAATTCGGGCTTCCGATTCGGGCCGTCGTCATGCCGCCGCAATCCTGGCTGCAGAAGATGCAGGTGCGGCAGGAAGACTACGCCGGTCGCATCGGCAGTCTGAGCGAAGCCTTCGTCGACGAAGGGCAGGGCATGCAGTCCGAGAACGAGGATGTGTCTCTCGACGGCCTGCCGACACCCGAAGCGAAGAAGGCCATAACGCGCTGGCTGGGGGAATCCGGCCTCGGCACGGCGGCCGTCAAGTACAAGCTGCGCGACTGGTTGTTCAGCCGCCAGCGGTACTGGGGCGAGCCAATACCGATACTCCACGAGCTGGATGCGGACGGGAAACCGTCGGATCTGACGGTGCCGGTGCCTGATGCCGAACTGCCCGTCACTCTCCCTGAAATGGAGGACTTCAAACCCACGGGGCATCCGGGAGGACCACTGGAGAAGGCTGTCTCCTGGGTCCACACCAGGGTCGACGGCAGGGAAATGAGGCGGGAGACCAACACGATGCCACAGTGGGCCGGTTCCTGCTGGTATTACCTGCGTTTCTGCGACCCCCGAAACGAAACGCTTGCCTGGGATCCTGCGAAGGAGCGCCATTGGATGCCGGTGGACTTGTACGTAGGCGGCGCTGAACACGCCGTCCTGCACCTGCTCTACGCGCGCTTCTGGCACAAGGTGCTGTTCGACCGGGGCAAGGTATCGACGATGGAACCTTTCCGGCGGCTCATCAACCAGGGCATGATCCTTTCGATCACCTACCGCACCGCCGAGGGGCGGATCGTCCCCTATACGAAGATTGATTTCCACGAAGGGAAGGCGATCCATACCGAAACCGGAGAGGAGCTGTCGGGCGAGACTGAGAAGATGTCGAAATCGCGCGGCAACGTAATTCCGGTGGACGTGCCGCTGCAGCAGTACGGTGCCGACACGACGCGCCTCTACGAGATGTTCATGGGGCCGATCGAGGATACCAAGCCGTGGAGTATGCAGGGTGTCGAAGGCATCAGCCGGTTTCTGAACCGCGCCTGGCGAATGATCGTCGATGAAGATGCCGACGAGCTGAGACTGAACTCGAAGGTCGTTCCGCCGTCCGGGCCGGAAGGCGAGCCGACGCTCGAGCAGTTGCGGACCCTCAACAAGACTCTCAAAGCCGTAACGGCAGACCTGGAAGCTTTGAGATTCAACACGGCCATCAGTCGCCTCATGGAGTTTGTCAACTTCTTTACGGCACAGAAGGCCAGGCCGGCCGTCTGCATGGAAAGATTTGTGCTGATGCTCTCTCCGCTCGCACCTCATCTCGCGGAGGAACTCTGGCTGGCGATGGGCCACTCAGATTCACTTGCCGGCGCGCGTTGGCCTGACTTCGAAGAGCAGTACACCAGGGACGATATGATGGAGGTCCCGGTCCAGATCAACGGCAGGCTGCGTGCCCGCCTGCTCGCCTCGAGCTCGGCCAGCCGCGAAGAGCTGGAACAGGCGGCTCTCTCGGACCCGAAGATTCGCAAGCATCTGGAGAATTCGGCGATACGCAAGGTGATCGTCGTTCCGGGCAAACTCGTCAACATCGTTGCTGGATGACGCGGGAATTCAGACTACATTCCTCGAGGTAACAGGAACAACATGTCCATCGACTCGAAGAGGCTCACGCTGGCGCTGTCAACCACAGCTCTGGTCTTGCTCCTGGCCGGTTGCTCGAAAAAAGAGGAGCCGGGACCGCGCGCCGAACGCATTGGTGCGCTTGAACCGGGATCGGCTCACTCCGCGAGCCCTGCATCTCCGCACGGCAGCGGAGTGCTCAAATGGACTGCGCCGCCCGAATGGGTTCAGGAAGCGCCGACTTCATCCATGCGCAAGGCGCAGTACCGCCTCCCACGCGCGGCCGGTGATACGGAGGACGCTGAGCTGGCAGTCTTCTATTTCGAAGGATCGGGGGGCTCGGTCCAGGCAAACGTGGACCGCTGGATCGGGCAATTCAGGAAGGCCGACGGCACGCCCGCCGGCGACACTGCGAAAACGACGCACAGGCAATCCCACGCAATCCCGATCACGATTGTTGACGTGAGCGGCACCTACCTCGCGGGCGGGATGCCCATGCCCGGCAACAAGTCTGAGAAGCCCGGTTTCAGGATGCTGGCGGCCGTCGCCGAAGCGGGTAGCGGGCCGTGGTTCTTCAAACTCACCGGCCCGGCAAGAACGGTTGCCAGGTGGGAGCCGGCATTCGAGTCCTTCTTGGACACTGTGCAGTAGGATGCCGGAACGCGTCGATCAGTTGCTGGCTTCGCTGACGACATCGGTATCGGGGTCGTAATCGCCGTCGGCGATCGATACCGATAGCGATCCCGATTCCGACGATCTGTGGGTTCGGCTCTTCATGGAGAGCGCACGCCATAAGCCATTCGTCGTTCTGTTCCAGAATGACTCCCAGGGCCTCCTCGCGCCGCCTCGGCGGCAAATCGAAATTCCGCATCGCAATTTCAACCAGCCGCGCCGTCGATGGCTCCTCCAGGAGCGGCAGTATGACCGCCCTGAGGTCCTGGCGGAGCAGGCTGTCGAGAAATTCGATCGCCGCAGTGCGCCGGGCCGGCCGCGTTCCCCTGAGTGCTGAGAAGGCGGAGTAGATATCCCGCATCGGGTAATGCAGGCCCAGCAGCCTGAAAATCAGCTCCAGGTTCTGGTCCATCCTTTCTCGCAGGCTCTTGCGCAGCAGGGCGGCGCTTCCGCCCCCGGCGGATTCTGCCAGTGACTGGCAGGTAACGAGCGCTTCGTAGAATTCCCTGGTTTCGGTGAAGATGCGCGCGATGATCGCAGGCCGTAACGGCGGCAGGTCAGGGTTTTGCTCCCTCATCCGGTTGAGCGCCTTTACCGACCGGTATCTGATGTATCGGTCGGGATCGTCCAGCCTGAGAAGAAGCGCTTCACAAG
>JAFNAH010000257.1 GCA_017860075.1 Acidobacteriota bacterium
AGTATCTCAGATCGAAGGTCGCTGCTATCGCAGAGACGCAGAGGTGATCCGCTTCACCCGCGAGGCCTGGCACGAACCTCTCTCACGCAATGGAAAGAATCGAAGCCGCGCTCGGGGGCGGCATCCGAATCGGGTTCGATATCGGTATCGCCTGCGGCTCCAACCCGAAGCCGAGAGTACCTCGGCCGGCTATGATCTCGAATCCCGAAACCGATTGCGACCCCGATTCCGATTCCGATATCAGAGACTCATCACCTTCACGAGCTCGCGCACCGAATTGGCCGAGCGCTCGAGGGCGGCCTTCTCGTCAGGGGTCAGCTTGATCTCGATGACTTGCTCCACGCCCTTTGCGCCGAGCTTCACCGGGACGCCGACGAAGAGATCATGTATCCCGTATTCGCCCTGGAGATGCACCGCGCAGGGCAGCACCTTCTTCTTGTCTTTCAGAATCGATTCGACCATTTCGGCCGCAGCTGCCGAGGGAGCATAGTAGGCGCTTCCCGTCTTCAGGTAGTTGACGATCTCGATGCCGCCGTCACGCGTGCGTTTCACGAGGCGGTCGATCTGCTCCTGGGTGAGCAGTTCGGTGATGGGGATCCCGGCGACCGTGGAGTAGCGTGGCAGCGGAACCATGGTGTCGCCGTGGCCGCCCAGGACAAAAGCATTGACGCTTTCGACGGAGACTTTAAGTTCCAGCGCGATAAAGGTGCGGAAGCGTGCCGTGTCGAGGACGCCCGCCATGCCGAACACCCGTTCCCTCGGGAAACCGCTCAGCTTCTTCGCCACGTGGCACATCGCGTCGAGGGGATTGCTCACGATGATCAGGATGCACTGAGGAGAGTGTTCCACGACTCTCTTTGTGCACTCGCCCACGATGTTCATGTTCGTTTTCAACAGGTCGTCGCGGCTCATGCCGGGCTTGCGTGCGACACCGGCGGTGATCACCACGATGTCAGAACCGGCGGTGTCCTTGTAGTCGTTTGTACCGATGATGTGGGAGTCGTAGCCAGCGATCGGACCCGACTCGAGCATGTCGAGGCCTTTGCCCTGAGGGACTCCTTCCAGGATGTCAATCAGTACGACATCCCCCATTTCTTTGTCTGCCAGGCGTTGCGCCAACGTCGCCCCGACATTCCCCGCGCCCACTACCGTGATTTTGCTTCTCATGGTCTCTTCTCCTTCTCTCACTCGAACGGTCTGGTTAAGGTGTCATGTTCTCGATCACCGCCGTGGCAAATTCCGAAGTCTTCAGCTTGGTGGCCCCGGGCATCTGACGCTCAAAATCGTACGTCACCCGCTTCTGGGCGATGGTCTTCTCGAACGCCGCGATGATCGCCTGGCCCGCTTCCTTCCAGCCGATGTACTCGAGCATCATGACGCCCGAAAGGATCAGCGAGCCGGGGTTGATGACGTCCAGGCCTGCGTACTTGGGGGCCGTGCCGTGCGTAGCCTCGAAGAGACCGACGCGGTCGCTGATATTGGCGCCCGGCGCGATGCCAAGGCCGCCTACCTGGGCGGCACACGCGTCGGAGAGGTAGTCTCCGTTCAGATTCGGCGTGGCGAGCACCTGGTACTCATCGGGCCGCAGGAGTACCTGCTGGAACATCGAGTCGGCGATGCGGTCATTGATCAGGATCTTCCCCGCCGGTGTCTTCCCGCCGTGGCTCTTCGTCACTTCCTCTTCCGAAATTACCTTGTCGCTGAACTCCTCTCTCGCCAGCTCGTAACCCCAGTCGCGAAACGCCCCCTCGGTGAACTTCATGATGTTCCCCTTGTGAACGAGCGTGACGACTCTGCGATCATGGTCGATGGCGTACTGAATCGCCTTGCGGACCAGCCGCTTGCTCGCGAAGGCCGAGATGGGCTTGATGCCGATGCCGGAGTCGGCTCTCACGTTCTTACCCATGGCGGTGTTGAGGAACTCAATGATCCTGATTGCCTCCGCCGAGCCCCTGGCCCACTCGATGCCCGCATAGACGTCCTCAGTGTTCTCACGGAAAATGATGACGTTGAGCCTTTCCGGTCTCTTCACCGGAGACGGCACGCCCGAGAAATAGCGCACGGGGCGCACGCAGGCATAGAGGTCCAGCACCTGCCGCAGGGTCACGTTGAGGCTGCGAATCCCGCCTCCGACCGGCGTCGTGAGAGGTCCCTTTATGGCGACCGAGTATTCGTCGATGGCTCGCACCGTCGAGTCCGGCAGCCATTCTCCATACTGGGTCTTGGCCTTTTCGCCCGCAAAGATCTCCACCCAATGAATCTTGCGCCCGCCTCCGTATGCCGCCTGGACAGAGGCGTCAAAAACGCGCCGGGAAGCGCGCCAGATATCCGGGCCGGTGCCGTCTCCCTCGATGTAGGGGATGATCGGATTGTCCGGCACGACCAGCTTCCCCTGCTGGAACCTGATTTTGTCGCCGCCCTTGGGAGGCACGAGTGTCGGTATCGAAGCCATAGGCTGAAGTCTCCTGAGTGAAATTGCCCGAGCCTGAGAGCGAGCTGTACTGACGCGGAACGCCTTCGCACAGGCGCAGCACCTTCACCTTATAGCACCGGCTCAGGCCGGAATCAAGGCGTGGCGGCGCGAGTCGACGGGCTTCTTTTGCCCGCGCTGAGGATGCTTTGGAAACCCTGCAGGGGATCGGAAGGCTCGGGCGACCTGCAGGTCGAGCCACAAGTCTGGGGGGGAGAGGACGAGGCGGATACACGGCTCGGAAACGGGGTCCCGCCGGGAGGCGGGACCCCTTCACCGCAGCCTACTTCACAAGCGGCTCAGAATGCTTGAGCCGGTCGAGTACTTCGAGGGGAAAGTTCACAGCCAGAAGGATCTGATCCTTTTCCGGATTCTGGGAGATGACAATACCCTTGAGCAGCTCCGCCGCCTCCGGGTGCTGTTCGCTTGCCAATTGCCCGAACGCCACCAGGCCTTTGGCGATGTCCGCCAGTTTCGCGGCAGATTCTTTGTCTGCGGCAGTGACGGTGATCTTCCCGCTGACCGCATCCGTCAGGTTCAGGGTACCGAACACGTGCTTGATCGAGGAAAGGCCGCCGCCCATGGGCGTGTTCTGGGGCACCTTGCTCAGAACGCTGGTCGGATCGCCGGCGAACCAGAACATGTCGTCCGGATTGAGCGATTCAAGCAAGGGCGCCAGCGTCTTGTTGCTCTCAATGCCGGACTGGGGACTCTCACGGACATCGAGAACAGCCTTCAGCGATTCCAGGTCGCCCATGGCAATCTCCGACTCGTTCAGGAAGGCAATCCCCTTGTCCACCTTGCTTCCGTCAGCCTCGGGAATCATTTGTACGGTGGCGTTCTTGTAGTCCAGCTTGATCGGTTTTGCCTGGCTGTTGATGAAGGTAGTGATGGCGGCGGTATTGAATCTGCCGACGGCGATCACAACACCTGTGTGCTGGCCTTCGGCCAGCGATTTGCCGCCCGCGATTATGTAGTCGACGTCTTTGCGGGGGTCCACACCTGTCCTGGATGTGAATTCGGCGAGGTCCTTGCCGAACTCTTCCCCCTTCTCAGCCTCGAACTTCGCAAAAACCGGCGAGGCGACAAATTTCTGGACGTTCATGCCAAAAACCGCCTGGTAGTCGGCAGGGAGGTAGTGAACGGCTTTCGGCAAATCGGGCACGGAGGCACTGGCCCGCATGCCGGAGTAGAGCCCGAGACCAATGGCGATCCCGGCAACGAAAAACAACACAACCGTTGAAGCGACGACGAATCTTCGATGGTTCATGACATTCACTCCTGGTGGCTCGCTGTTTTGCGCGCCCGGCACATTTCAGACTTCCCGAACATCAATACGCAGCCGCCGCGGGAAAAGTTCACATGCGATTGCAGGATTTGCGGTGAACGAATAAAAGCGACGCTTCGTAATATAAACAGCCAGGAGGTGGATAGTATGTGCGGTTGCCTGCTCCTGCCTTTCAAGCTTGTGTTTGTCGTCCTGAAACTGGCGGCCTTCCTTGTCCTGTTCATGCTGTCTCTGGCCCTGCTGCCCTTCCTGCTGCTCGCCCTGTTCTTATTTATGATCAAGTGCGTCTTCTCCTAGTCTCCTGCAAAGCACGAAGTCCGCCGCCTGATGGCCTCAACTATCGACACCGGTCACCCCCCCGATTCCGATCCCGCCGGCGAGGATCCGCCCGGTTGGAAGTCTGGCAATCATAAATTGCATTTTCAGGACCGGAACCCTAAGATAGCCACCCCATCAGAAGAATCGACGACGTGGAATCCTGAGCGGAGGTTTCATGGAGGCGGCCTGCACCGCCGGGCGCACTTCGATGGCGTGCGGCAGGAGTGTAAACGAAACGAGTCTAATGAGTTGTCGTGTGCCGGATATT
>JAFNAH010000258.1 GCA_017860075.1 Acidobacteriota bacterium
GCGGCGTTCGTGGTCCAGAGCTTGCGCCCCTTCAGGAGGAATCCGCCGGCATGTTCCTGCGCCCGGGTAGCCAGGGCAAACGCATCACTGCCCGACACGGCTTCGGACAGGGCGTAGGCGCCTACCGTGTCGAGGCTCAACCTGGGCAGAAATCTCCGCAGTTGCTCTTCCGTCCCCCAGCGGATGAATGCGTTGTTGACCAGGGTGTTCTGAACGTCCACGACAACGGCGGCAGCCGCATCGACGCGCGAAAGTTCTTCAACCGCAAGAACACACATGAAGAAAGTGCCGGCTGCGCCGCCGTAAGGATCGGGGACCTCGATCCCCATGAGGCCCAGTTCGAAAAACTGGCGGATCAGGCCAGGATCCATCCTCGCGTCGCGATCCATGCCGGCGGACAGGGGGCGGACCTGCTCTTCAGCAAACTCGCGGATACTGGTCCGGAACAGCTCCTCCTCTTCGGCGAGTCGGGTCAGCGGCAGAGCACTGCCGGGGAATTCTTGTGTCGGAGGGCTCATGCGTCTGATGATAGCACCCCGCAGGCGCAAAGATGGCGGAGATCTCTGAACAATATCGCCGGCGTCCGGATCTAAATAGTTGTACCTGCGAGCTGCCGCGGCGGGGCCAATGCCCACTTCCACGGCTTGTGGCGAGGTGCGGGCGGGCAGGATTCCGATTTGACTGCCCTGCGGCCGCGACCTATAATTCCTGGATAGGTTGAATTTGTTAATCGAGGTGTAGCCATGTCCATCCGGCCGCTGTTGATGTTAATGCTTCTTTCCCTGGTGCTCGGGACCGGTCTGAGCCGCCCATCGGATTCGCCCCCGGGCTCTCAGCAGGCCCAGCAATCCAAGAAAAAGAAGGACGCCGGCAGGGAAGAGGCATCACGCACCGCCTACTACAAGAAGTGGCTCGACGAGGATGTGGTCTACATCATCTCCGAGGAAGAAAAGAAAGTCTTCAAGGCGCTCCAGAACGATGAGGAGAGAGAGAGTTTTATCGAACAGTTCTGGCTCCGTCGCGATCCCGACCCGCGAACATCGGAAAACGAGTTCAAAGAGGAGCACTATCGCCGTATCGCCTATTCCAATGAGCGGTATGCTTCGGGAATCCCCGGCTGGAAATCGGATCGAGGCCGCGTCTATATCGTCTTCGGGGAACCGGCAGAGATTGAATCACATCCATCCGGGGGAACCTACGAGCGGTTGCCCTGGGAAGGCGGGGGAACCACGTCGACCTACCCCTTCGAGCGCTGGCGCTACCGTCACATAGACGGGATCGGGGATGACGTCGAGATCGAGTTCGTCGACGCCAGCATGAGCGGCGAGTACAGGATGGCCATGAGCGCAGATGAAAAGGACGCACTCATGATGGTCCCTGGTGCCGGGCTGACCCTGAATGAGCAGCTGGGCATCTCAAACAGGGCCGATCGTCCGTACTTCAATCCCACGAACGCCAACGATCCCAGCAAGACCGGCTATCTGCGCGCCAAGGACATGCCTTTCGAGCGGATGAACCAGTATTTCAGTCTGTTCCGGCCGCCGCAGATCAAGTTCGATGACCTGAAGGCGCTGGTTACGACAAACGTCACCTACAATACGCTGCCGTTTTACGTGCGGACGGATTTCATACGCCTCGGTTCCGACAAGGTCCTCGTTCCGATCACGCTCGAGCTGTACAACAGGGAGCTGGAATTCAAGAAGGAGCTGGATTTCAACCGGGCTATCGTCAATGTATATGGCATCGTGACCGGGCTCACGGGGCGCATACTCTCTGAGTTCGAGCACACGATCACTAACGAGTACCTGGACGATCACTTCGAACAGGGCAAACAGAGCCGCTCGATTTTCCAGAAGATCGTTGCGCTGCCTCCCGGGCAGCGGTTCAAGCTGGACCTGGTCGTGAAGGATGTCAACAGCGAAAAGACGGGCGTCTACAGCCGGGGCATGGCCGTGCCCAAGTTTGACGGTGAGGCCCTGCAGACGAGCAGCATAATCCTGGCCAACTCCATCAGCCCTGTTCCGACAAACATCGATCAGCTCGAGCAGTTCATGCTGGGTGACCTCAAGGTTCAACCGAACGTGCGGTCTGAGTACACCCTGGGGCAGATGCTGATCCCCTATGTCCAGGTCTATAACGCGACCATTGACCAGACCAGCCTCAAGCCGGAGCTCGAAGTCACGTTCGCCGTCAAGTCGGCCGGCAAAGTGATCGAGTCGATGCAGGATCTGGCAGGCGGGACAATTCAGTTCTTTTCCGGTCAGCGCATCGTGGTGATCGGGAAGATACCCTTGAAGGAAATAGCAATCGGCAAGTACACGCTGGAGATTTCGGTCACGGATCGCATCTCGAGCCAGACGGCCATGGCCGCCACGGACTTCAGCGTCAAAGAGCCCGCTGTGAAGCAGACGGCAGCAGTTCAGTAAACCCGGATCAGGGTCTCTCAGCCCGAGGGTTCAGGGCCGGCCGATACGCGGATTCAGCTTACGGGCGATCTCCATCTCCTGCTTCGCCTCCTGCTCCTTCCCCATCCGGAACAGGGCTGCTGCCAGATTCGCGTGTACTATGCCGTCCTTCGGCGCAAGGGCAACCGCCTTTCGCAGCGCTGCCTCGGCCTCGGGGTGCCGGTTGGCCATGGAATAGGCGATGCCGAGGTTATTCAGGGCGATGATCGATGTAGGAGCGAGTTCAATTGCCGCCTGCAGCTGCTCAATCGCCTCAGGTATCTTCCCCTGGTTCTTGAGCAGCAATCCCAGGTTTGTCCGCGCCCGGTAGTGCGTGGGATCCAGCTCGACTGTCCGCCGGAACCCTAGAATCGCGTCGTCGGTCCGTCCGAGCTTCAGGTAGGTCTGTGCGAGATCGAACGTGGCAAGTGCGACATCTCCGCCCAGCTGGACGGCTGTCTTGAATGCGCCGAGGGCAGCCTCGTAGTCACCGGTGTGGTAAAACGCCTGACCGAGCTTGTATTGGACGATCTTCAGATCAGGCTGGTGTTTAAGGAGCTGCTCATACCTGGGTATGACCGCGCGATAGTCGCCCGTCGAGCTCCTTTCGAAGAGGTTCGTGATCTCATTGTAGGTCCCTATCTCATTCTTTGGATCACGCAGATTGCGGAAGTCCCCGCTGCCGATGTCTCCCATGCTATAGGTGACATAGCCCAGGGAGCGCAGCTTCTCCCTGGTTTCCGGGTCAAGATTGCTCCGGGCTGAAGATTCTGAAGGCGCGCTGTACCGGCGGATCAGGTCCCTCAGGCGATCGCGCAGCTGGTTGGCGACCACCGACTTTTCGGATGCCAGGTTGTGACTCTCCGGGAAATCGACCCGGTAGTCGTAAAGCTCCGGCTTCGGCGCGAGCACAAACTTGTTTGTTTCCGTAATGAGAGCCCGGAGCTCGCTCCAGCCGAACTGCAGCCTCGGGTAATAGCTCTCGGCATAGATCTCCGGCCGGTAGCCTGCTCCCTTTCCGAGGATCAGGGAAAGCAGGCCCTTCCCCTGGGCCCTTGCTGTTCCCGGATCAGCGACCTGCAGAATCTGCAGCACGGTGGGGAAAATGTCCACGAGGCTCGCGCTTTCTGCAACGACCCTGCCGGCGTTCCGCCCGCGAGGAAACTTCACGATCAGCGGGACATGGAGCGTGGCGTTGTATATGAAGAATCCGTGCTTGCTCTCCCCGTGCTCGCCCAGCGATTCCCCGTGGTCACCGGCAACCACGACCAGCGTGTCGTCATAGAGACTGTTGCGGCGCAGCCAGTCGAACAGCGTCGCGACGTTGGCATCTGTGAACTCTATCTCCCCGTCATAGGGATTGCTCTTGTGCCGGGAAAGGTAGGGTTCCGGCGGGGTGTACGGGTCGTGCGGATCATAAAGATGGGTCCAGACGAAGAACGGTGCCCCTGGTTTCGGCCGCTGCGACTCGAGCCACCGGATAGTCTCGCGCACCACCTCATCTCCGGTTCGCTGGATATATCCGGGGCTCACATTCTCGTACATCGATAGGTCAAAGTGGTCGAAGTAATAGTCAAATCCCTGACCCAGCCCGAATTTCGAATCGACCA
>JAFNAH010000259.1 GCA_017860075.1 Acidobacteriota bacterium
CCGACTGCAGTCGTGCCGGCCAGGCGCTCCAGGAACTCTCTGCGAGACTCGTCCTTGCTCATCTGAATCCTCCTGTTTGTAGCAATATCATTCACCCGCTCGGCCGCACCGTCAATTCCTACCTCTCCGGTTTCTTCGGTATCGGCGTTGCCAGAAGGTAGACTGCGAAGCTTGCAAGCCAGTGTTCTCCGGCGTAGTCGCCGCTCGCGACGAAGGCGAGACCGGCGTTGGCGTGCGCCTCGGCAGCCTTGATCAGCACGCTGCGGGCCGGATCGGCCGGAGGAAGCGCTGCAGCGATGCTGCGCATGCACCATGCACGACTGAGATTAAGGCCGTCGAGATGAACCAACTTCGGGTCGGTGCGGTCGGTGACAGCTGCCGGAGTCATCAAAGTTTTGGGGTTGCCCTCTCCGATTCCCGGTAGGAACCTGTATAGCCAGCGGCGGAACTCCCGCGGCTGGAGCACGCGCCTCATGAGATCCGCCTCCATAAGGGCAGGTGAAAAGAAATCCTCTCCCCCTGGTTCCCATGCCGCGGGGTAGTTGCTGTCATCGAGGAAGTATTTCCGGCTGCGCTCCACCAGGAGTGATTCCAGTTGTGAGGCCTTGGCGGCCCGGGCATAGTCCAGCGCGAAAGCGATCCCGAAAGCGGTGTTCGGATGCACTCCGGTCCGGATCGGATAGGTTTGCTTGGGCATGAAGTCGGCATACCGCGAGGCAAGCGCGTCGGCCAAAGGTTGCAGGGCGCCCGACCAGACCCTCGCGTCCGGGTCATCCCAGGAACGGAGCTCTTCCGCGAGCTTCAGTAGCCAGGCCCAGCCGTATGTCCGCTCGAACGACTGACGGTTTGGTTGGTCCAGGTAAGCCGCCTCGGTGCGTATGTTGTCGCGCGTGAGGTTGGTGTTCAGGGCCCTTCTGATGTCGCCAGCTTCGGGGAGATCCGGAAAAAGCCGCAGGAGTCTGACCAGCATCCAGTGCCCGTGCACCGAGGAGTGCCAGTCGAAGCAGCCATAGAAAGCAGGGTGCATCGACTTCGGGCTGCGCACATCTCCCATATCGTTGATCACGTGATCGGGTTTGTTTGGGAACTCCCTGTTCAGGCATTTCAGCGCCAGCCGGGCAAAGCCGGATGCCTGCGCGATCGTGAGTGTGGTGGCAGCCGGTGCGGGGCCGGATGCTTCCTCTGCGCCCGCTGCTCCCGGGCAAATCGCAGCGCCGCCAAGCACGGAGAGAGCAGTCAGCAGATTCCTCACCAGCCTCATCAGGCACCTCCTCCGGGACAACCGGCTAAACGATCGTCACGGAATATGAAGGCGATACAAGACTTCCGGCGGATGCATAGTATTCTATCCATCCTGCGCTGCCCGTGATCGGACCCAGGACAGCCTCGTAGGTCTTCCTGCCGGTGAGCTTTGCCGCCGTCCGTTTCCAGTTCCTGCTGCCTGCCGGCCGATAGTTCAGCGCCACAGGGCCGGCCTCGAGGGCGACGATCGTGATGCGAAGGCTCTCGCCCTTCGAAAGCAGCGTCGGCCTTGTCGGGACGAAAACCCGCCCTTGTGCTTCTCCGTCCCGACGCGTCGCCTCGGCGAACGCCTGCTCGATTTCCGGCGGGGTTGCTCCCAGGTACTCTTTGATCGAGAGGGGGAGCCTGTAGAGGGCGAGGCGCACGAACTTGTTGTGCATGGAAGCCAGTGTCCCGAGATCGTTTCTTGTGCAGGCGATTCTCTGGAAAGTCAGTACGGCTGTCCGGACCTGCGGAGCAAGCCTGAGCCAGAGCGGGACGGCGTCAGATCGGACCTTCTCCTTTGCCTGCTCAGGGTTGCCGCCCTTCTTGACCTCGCCGGCTTCCTGAAGGATGCGGTGGATCCGGTGCGCGAGAATCCATGCTTCCGAGTAAGGCACGAGAAACTCCGCATGATGCGCCAGGTATTCCAGCCGCTCCCGCTCGGGAAACGCGGCGGCCTTCTCTGCAATCGACCGCAGCGATTCTGCGACGTCCTTCTGAGACCGCAGAGTGGCGGGATCCGGCTCGTAGTCGTTCCAGAAAGTGAACGCTTCGCCGTAGTCCCCGGAGTACTCGCGGGTAACCGCGTGCCCGTCCTGAGTTTCTCCCGACCAGGTGCACAGAAGCTTTCGATCGCGATCCGCGCTGTCGAGCACCTCTGCGAGTTTCGGAGCGCGATCCGCTGCCGCCTGGGTGCGGGCGTAGGCCTGATAGTGGTCCGCAGGCTTCAGCGCGCGGTCCCAGCTGAACCTCGCCTGGTAGACCGCCGTGGGATCCACGATCCTGTGCCGCCAGTGAATGCCGATCAGACCCTGGCACCCGTAGGTTTCAGCAAGGTTCATGTCGCGCTCGAACCGGTGAACGTGAAACTGCGGCAACCACATGGAAGGGTCATCTTCCAGCCAGGGGATGGGCCAGCGTTCGCGGCCCTCGAGCCTGCCGAACACCTCGCTGACAGGGTCCCAACCCAGGGAGTCGCTGAGGCAGGCAAAGACGATGTCCATCGGGAGGCGCTTGTGGAATGACTCGAAGTGACGCGAAACGCCTCCCCAGCCTGAGACGACGAGCTTCTTGTCCGATGCGTGACGCCGCAGGAAGTCATGAGCCTGAACGAATGGTGTAACCGAGAGTGGTTCATTGGCCTTGCGGCTGTCCCAGTTCATCTGCTCGTCTTCCCATAGCCACACATACTCCACATCGGGATACGCCTCGAGAAGCTGTCCCAACCTGGTTTCGAGCATGTCGCGTGCCGTCACGCTCTCTATGTCAAACCTTGGCCCCGCCTGTGGGCGGTCGGATTGCCCGGCGGGTTTCGCTTCCGGTGGGAGTGCGCGGAGGATCTCGTCCGGAATCTGGTACGGCTCGAAGCCTATTCCGGTTCGTATGCCGAGCTTCTTTGCATAGGCGAAAGCCTTCCGGAGCATCGCCTGTGTCAGCTCGGCCGTTTCCCACGGGTCACGCCCGAGCCGCGTTGCGCCGGAGCCGAACACCTCGCCGTCATAGAGCTCGGCCGCACCCATGGTGAAGCGCGACGTCCTCTCCGGCAGGTACCCCCAGCGATTGGTGGCGGTTGTATCCAGAAACGCCAGGTGGCCGGCGCCCGCGAACTCGAACGACAGGTAGGATTCCGCCCACTGGTTCGCCCCCGTATAGACATGCATCCCGAACGTGTTGAACCGCATCCGCAGCATCGCTTCGAAGTAGGCGCGGAAATCCTCGTCGTTGTAGACGCTGATGCAGTTCAGGAAATCCGGCCATGGAAGCAAGCCGCGGGTCGCAAAGCGGGGCGCTGCTTCCCACGGGCGATTTGCCGGGGGGAGCGTGAGCTGTCGCGCAGCATCAAACGGGTAACTCTCCCCATCGATCCCGAAGATCACGCCCTGCCGTTCGAGGAAATCGAAGACGGAATACAGCAGCGCCTGTTCGCTCGCAGCGGAGAAGACGAGCGCATCGGGGGGCATGGAAATGGAATAGCTCTCGGGAGTCCGATACTTGCCGGATTCCACGATCATCCGGATCTTCTTAACCCCGGTGGCTGTCCCCTGGCCGCCGGCCAGACGCTCCAGGCCGCGCCTGAGCTCGGAGAGGGCAAGACGCCGCTTGAAGCTCCCCTCGCCGTCCGACTGGATCTCGATACCGGCCGGTGAATGCGCCTGCACCGCCGCTGCTGCCATCGTACCCATGAATTCCCGCCGGTTCATTCCTCTCCTCCTCTGTCCTCCGCGGCTTCCGCATCCCTGCGCTCAAAGGGCTGCTCAGCCGCCGGAAAAGGCGGACTATCCGGCTGACTCAGGACTGTTCCCGATCAAACCGGATTGTCGTATGATGGCCCGGCACAATCTAACCCACTTGGCAGAGGACCTCAATGAGGCACAAGGAACGAATTCTGGCGGCACTCCGGCACCAGGAGCCGGACGCAGTGCCGATTGATTTCGGCGCGACTGCAGTGACCGGAATCCACGTGTCCTGCGTCGCCGCTTTGCGCGACTATTACGGATTGGAGAAAAGGCCGGTAAAGGTCCACGAACCTTACCAGATGCTGAAGACCATGTTCGGGTTTCCCAATGACCGGTGGAAGCCCTGGCGGACGCCGCAAGGGCTGGAAGTGCTCGTTGCGGAGGGGTTCGTCACGACCGTCGATCAGAACGGCGACGTCCTGATCTATCCTGAGGGCGACACAACCGCTCCGCCGAGCGGAAAGATGCCGAAGAGCGGATACTTCTTCGACACGATCATACGGCAGGAGCCGATCGACGAAGATCGCCTCGATCCGGCGGATAACCTGGAGGAGTTCGGCGCCATTTCAGAACAGGATCTGACCTGGATCGCGGGGGAGGTCGCGCGCGCTGCCACCACGGGCCGGGCAGTGGTCGGGACCTTCGGCGGCACAGCCTTCGGGGACATTGCCCTTGTCCCGGGCCCGTTCATGAAGCACCCGAAGGGGATTCGCGACGTCGCCGAGTGGTATGTTTCGACGGCCGCCCGCCGCGACTATGTGCACAAGGTCTTTTCCGCCCAGTGCGAATTCGCCCTCGCCAACCTTGCCAGGGTCCACTCAGTGGCAGGCGATGCTGTGGATGTGGTTTTTGTCTGCGGCACCGACTTCGGCACCCAGTCCTCGTCGTTCTGCTCGGTGCAGACTTTTCGAGAGCTGTACTTCCCCTACTACAAGCAGGTCAACGACTGGATCCATGCCCATACGGGCTGGCGCACCTTCAAGCACTCGTGCGGGTCGGTCGAGAAGTTTATCCCGTCGTTTATCGAAGCCGGTTTCGATATCCTGAACCCGGTGCAATGTTCGGCGGCAGGCATGGGTGCAGATCACCTCAAGTCCGCTTTCGGTGACAGGATAGTGTTTTGGGGCGGCGGGGTCGATACCCAGAAGGTCCTTCCGTTCGGTACTCCCGCCGAGGTACGGGCCCAGGTTCTGGAGCGCTGCAGGGTGTTCGCGCGCGGCGGGGGATTCGTCTTCAACACGATCCACAACGTCCAGGCACGCACGCCCGTGGAGAACATAATCGCGATGATCAATGCCGTCCGCGAATTCAGCGGACAGCCGCCTGTTCGACCATGATGATTGCCGGATCGACGGCTCGACTCGTGTCGGGACTCGGACAGAAGAAGAGGTTCCTGCAGACTATCCGGAGGTGCTGATGTCAAGTAGCGATCAAATCACAGGATTCGGCCCGCCGGCACCGGGAGGAGTGTCCCGCCGCCGGTTTGTGGCGTCCACGCTGGCAGGGATGCCGGCTGCGAAGCTTGCCGCGCTTGCAGGCCTGGGTGTTGACTCCTCGGCTGCATCGGCGCAGCCGGCGAAGAAGATCATGGTCGGGGCACATCTCTGGGTGTATGCCGCTACTCAACCGGGCTACGATCCGACACCCGTGTTGGAGGACGTCTTTGCGGACGTGAGCGCGGCCGGTCTCGACTGCCTGGAGTTGATGCACGTCGCGCTCCGCCCTGCGGATGCAGTGGAGAGAATCGGGGCCTTGATCCGGAAGTACAGACTCCCTGTAATCGGCACGTCCTTCGAGGGAGCAATGTGGAACAGGGAGAAGCACGCCTCGATCTACGCGGATGCCGAGACGGTGATCTCGCGCGTGGCGGCGTTGGGCGGCCGAACGCTCGGAGTCAGCGTGGGCGCGGCGCCCAGGCCCAAGACCGATGACCAGCTCGACGCCCAGGCGGACCTGTTGCGTCGAATCATGGCGCTGTGCAGCAGGCACAAAGTTGTGCTTAACCTCCACAACCATACGTATGAAGTTGAGAACGGCGAGCACGACCTTAAAGGGACA
>JAFNAH010000012.1 GCA_017860075.1 Acidobacteriota bacterium
GAAGAAGACTCCTCCAAGCTCGCTGGTGGTGCCGACCCAGCCCCAGCCCGGCGTCGGAGGAGTTGGAGGCGTGAGTGCGGGCTCCGGTGGGGGACGCGGCGGCGGGAACGGCGTGTCCATCGGCACGGGCTCGGGCGGTTTTGGAGACTCCTGGTACGCAAGGGTTGTAGAGTCACGGATAAGCTCCAACTGGATAAGGCCATCTCCGGGTATCCGCGTGGAGATCGTTTTCAGCTTCTATATCGCTTCGGATGGCTCCATTTTTGACGTCAAGAAGGAAAAGTCCTCGGGGAACGATGCGCTCGACTTGACGGCGGAACGGGCCATTCGCGCTTCCAATCCCCTCGCGGCGCCGCCTCCTCATTTGCGGGGACGTCCGCTGCAGTTCATTGCCGAATTTGTCTATCCACCCAACCAATAAGCAATCTCGGGGAGCTACATGACGGCCAAACGATTGATACTCGCTACTCCGGTCCTGCTCTGGGCGCTAGCCTCGCTCCGCACGCAGGACAGGCCAATTACCATTCGGCCCAGGCCGCAGGAGGAGATAATCCTGGCCGTACCGGACGCGCAGTCCGCCCGACAGGAGGTCCCTCCGCAGTTGGCGGAGGCGATCAGGACCTTCAACCAGGTCCTTTGGGATGATCTCAAGTTCTCCGGCCATTTCACGCTTGCCGGCAAGAGCTTCTATCCTCCTCGACCCGTCGGCAAACTCGAAGACATCAATTACGAAGCCTGGGACAGCCTGCCGTTCAAAGTCAGCTTTATGACCGCGGGCACTCTCGACCTGGTGGGCGGAGTGCTCCGGGCAGAACCGTATGTCGTGGACATGAAACAGCGCACCCGCGTTATCGGCCAGCGCCTCTCGGGTGGTCCGGAACAGGCACGGCAGATCGCGCATCGCTGGGCTGACGAGATCGTCTACAGGCTCACGGCCGGCCAGTCCAAGGGGATAGCATCCACGAGGATCGCTTACACTTCCCGCCACGGCGCGGCGAAGGAAATCTACGTAATGGATTACGACGGCTTTGACCAGCGAGCCTTCACCCGCAACGGGTCCACGAATCTTTTCCCCCGCTGGGCGCCCGATAACTCAAAGATCACTTTCGTCAGCGCCCGGACCGGCAAGTGGGAAATCAACATCCATTCCATCGTGGACGGATCACGGCTGCCGTTTCCCATGTTCAATAGTTTCGCTTCGAACCCTTCCATTTCGCCCGACGGCACACAATTGGTTTTCTCACTGCGCACGTCCCGCGGAGACACCGACGTATTCGTGTCCAGGCTCGACGGTTCCAATCGTCAGAACATCACCAACAACCCCGCTATCGACACGTCGCCGACCTGGTCTCCGTCCGGCAGGCAGATTGCCTTTGTCTCGAGCCGTGAAGGGGCCGGCGGACAGATACATATCTGCGACAGCGACGGCGCCAACGTGCGCAGGATCGTCAAGGAAGGTGGCATTGCGGACATGCCCGCGTGGTCACCCGACGGGCGCTGGATCGCCTTCCACTGGATGCCGCGCCAGGCCGAGAATTTCGACATCTACGTGGCGGAAGTCTCGAGCGGGCGCATCTACCAGCTCACCAGCGACAGCGGCAGCAATGAGAGCCCGTCCTGGGCCCCCGACAGCAGGCATCTCACCTTTCAGTCGAATCGCGACGGGAGCTCGCAGATCTACATCATGCTGGCAGACGGCGCCGAGTTGCGCAAGATAACCAGCCAGGGCAGCAACACCAGCCCGTCCTGGGGAGGCTACTACGTTTCGCGCGAGTGATTCTGAAAGAGGTGTGCTGTCGGATGCTGTGCTATATTACGTTTTCGCCTCGGCGTTACCGGAACGAGTGTGATCAGGTTGCGTCGGAGGTGATTTAGTGTCCAACTTGTCAGTCGAACCGAAGAAGGAGGAGTTTTTCGTGAGATCCCCGCTCTACAAGTCCGCAGTTCTTGGTGTTCTTCTCATCGCCATCGCCGTCTTCGGGGCCAACTGCTCGAAGAAGAAGGTTACCCCGCCGCCGGCCGCCGGCAAGACAGAGCCGGCAACGACGGAGACAAGCGCGAAACCCGCTCCGACTATCAGCCTGTCGGCGTCGCCGTCCACCATAGAACGCGGACAGACATCGACCATCACCTGGGACTCCACAAACGCCACCACGGTCACCATTGATGGAGGAATCGGAACTGTGGAGGCGGCCGGCAGCCGGACTGTCAGCCCCACGGCCTCCACAACGTACAGCGCCAGGGCGGCCGGCCCAGGGGGCTCGGCGAGCGCCGAAACACGGGTTACGGTGACTCCCCCGGCTGGAGGCTCGGCACCCATAACGCTGACGATCACCGACACGGAGTTTTTCTCGACCTATATCAAGGACGTCTTCTACGACTTCGACAGCTTCGATCTGCGCGAAGACGCACGGCAGGTTTTGCGTGAAAATGCACGCGCCCTCGCGGAACGCCCCAAGATCCAGGTCGTGATCGAAGGCCATTGTGACGAGCGCGGATCGGAAAGCTACAACCTGGCTTTGGGCGACAGGCGCGCCAACGTCGCAAAGGAATTTCTCGTTTCCCAGGGCATTTCTTCTGATCGCGTCGAGACGATCAGCCTCGGCGAGGAACGCCCGTTCGCCACCGGCCACGATGAGGCATCCTGGGCACAAAACCGCCGTGCCCACTTCGTGGCGAAGTAGAATGCCCCTGTTTTCCCGAAATCAGGCCGGAGAGTGACGTCCCAGACGTTCCTGTCCGGCTTCGTTTTTCCGTCCGATTGCAGGGTGCCGGTCGGTGTGCAATAATCTGTGCAGGTTTTGCCGGAGAGTCCCTCGATGTGCCTGAAAAAGTCCTGGTTGATGATAGCAGTCGTGGTCCTGGCCTCTGTGCCGTCGCTCGCCGGCACCAAGGAAGAACTGGTCAGGCTCCAGAATGACGTTCTGACCCTGCAGAACCAGCTGAGGCTTCTGGAGAACAGTTTCAATGAGCAGATGCAGGGGTTGAAGAGCCTGGTGGTTCAGCTCAACGACCAGGTCGGAGTCTCCAACAAACTGCTGGGGAAGATGGCAACTTCTCTCGAGGGCGGGGCGCAGGGCCAGAAGAGCGATACCCAGGCTCTTCTCCAGGAGATCCGCAACCTCAAGGCCAAGGTGGACGACACGGCGACGACGCTTTCGGCGCTGGCGCTGCAGGTGTCGGAAATGAAAGTGCAGTCCAAGGCCATGAATGAGCGCGCCTACCAGTCCGCATCCGGCGATCCGGCAGCCCTTTCACTATCCGCCGACACGATTTTCAACGAGGCCTACAGCGACCTCGTGCAGGGCAATTTCGATCTGGCCATTGAGGGCTTCAATGCCTTCATCAAGAACTTCCCCTCGAACGAGAAAGCCGACGACGCCCAGTACAACATCGGCGAGGCCTACTATAACTCGAGGAAACTGCAGCAGGCGATTGCCTCTTTCACGCGGGTCATTGACGACTACCCCAATGCCGACAAGGTTGCCAGCGCTTATTTCAAGCGTGGGAAGGCGGAAGTCGCTCTGGGTGAGAACGAGAACGCAATAGAGGATTTCAAGCTCATCGTGCAGAAGTACCCGACTGCCGCCGAAGCGAGCCTGGCAAAAACCGAGCTGGAAAACCTGGGCGTCAACCTGTCCCGTCAGACCAAACCAGCGAAACCGCGCCGCAAGCCCTGACAAGTCAGGGGGAGCCGGGACACGTGCCTGCAGGGCCCGGACCCATGCGGTGAGAGACAGCACAAGGACACACTATGGCTTCATTGAACAAGGTCATGCTCATCGGCAATCTGGGACGCGATCCCGAGATACGGTTTACACCGGACGGATCGCCAGTGGCGAATTTCAGCCTGGCGACAACCGATTACTGGACGGACAAGGGCGGGACCCGGCAGGAACGAACGGAGTGGCACAATATCGTCGCCTGGAGCCGCCTGGCCGACCTGAGCAAGAGGTATCTTACCAAGGGAAGACAGGTCTACGTCGAGGGCCGATTGAGGACGCGCGAGTGGACCGACCGGGACGGCAACAAGCGCCGTACCACGGAGGTTATAGCCTCGCAGATGGTCCTGCTGGGCTCCCGCGGCGAGGCTGCGGAACACGCGCCGGCAGCTGCCCCGCAGCCCTCTGCGGGTTACACCGAACCCGAGCCTGCCATCGAAGAGGGTGGGATCACGGACGACGATCTCCCCTTCTGATCGTCCTCGCCTCGAAGAAGCGTCGCAGCGCGGGTTCGAACTCCCCGTCGGTTGATACCTCGACCCAGTCTGCTCCGAACCCCCTGAGCGCGACGAGCACGGTTTCGCGTCTCTCGCGCGCGTTTTGCTCATAGCTGCGGCGAAGCTCCCGGTCGTGTGTGTCGATCGTCCGCAGCAGGCCGGTTTCCGCATCCCGCATCCTGATCCGCCCGACATCCGGCAGGCTCCATTCGCGCGGGTCTGACGCCAGCACGGCCACCATCTCGTGTTTGCGGCAGGCGCTCGCGAACCCCGCCCCTGCAGACAGCGGGCAGTGGAAGTCAGTCATAAGAAACACAAGGCTTCGCGGGACGCCGGCCGAATTCAGGAAACTCCACACCTGGTCCGCGCTGTCGCCCCTGCCTTCGGGGCGGGAGGCGAGCATTTCACGCACGAGGCGTGCAGCGTGATTGGGGCCCTTGGCCGGCGCGATATACTGGTAAACACGGTCACGCAGCAGTGCCAGGCTCACCCTGTCCCTGGCGTAGGAACCCGCAAGAGCAAGAAGAGCCGCAACCTCAACCAGGAGGTTGAACTTGGTGCGCGAGACGCTGCCGAAATCCAGCGATGCGGAAGTGTCGAGCGCGAGCATGACACTCCGCTCACGCTCCTCCTCCATGCGCTTCACGTACAGGGATTGACTCCGGGCGGATACGTTCCAGTCGATAAGGCGGACGTCGTCGCCTTCGCTGTATTCCCTGACCTCCGCGAATTCGACGCCCTGGCCCCGGAACGCGGCGCGGTAGAGTCCCGCGTAACGGGAGCGCACCAGGTACCTGCTCCGGATCTCGAGGCGCTGCGCCCGCGCCATCAGGTCAGTGACTTCCATCTCGCCCTAGGGTGCCGGCACCGTCTGCAGTATCCGCGTAATGATGTCGTCTGCGCGCACGCCTTCCGCCTCTCCTTCATACGAGAGCAGGAACCTGTGGCGCAGGACATCCGGCGCGACCTTCTTGACGTCCTCGGGCATCACATAGCCCCTGCCCTTGAGGAACGCCTGAGCGCGTGCGGCGCACAGGATCCCGACGCTCGCCCTGGGCGACGCCCCCAGCCGGATCAGTCTTCCGAAATCGAGCTTGTATTCCTGCGGCTGGCGGGTGGCGAAGACGATGTCCAGGATGTAGGTCTTTACCCTCTCGTCCACGTGGATCCGATCGGCCAACTGGCGCATTCGCTGGATACGCTCCGGGACCAGCACCTTGTTTACCGGAACGGCGCCGCCTCCGGCGACACCCGCTGGCGCACCATCCGGCCCGGCGGAGCGGTTCAGGATCTCGCGCTCATCCTTCCTGGTCGGATAGCCCATGGTGACCTTCATCAGGAAGCGGTCCATCTGGGCTTCGGGCAACGGGTAGGTGCCCTCATGCTCGATCGGGTTCTGAGTCGCAATCACCATGAACGGTTCCTGGAGATGGAAGGTCTCTTTGCCCAGCGTGACCTGCTTCTCCTGCATGCACTCGAGGAGCGCACTCTGGACCTTGGCGGGTGCACGGTTGATCTCGTCCGCAAGCAGCAGGTGCGTGAAGATCGGGCCCTGGCGAGCAACGAAGTCGCCGGTCTTCTGATCGAAGACCATCGTGCCGATCAGGTCGGCAGGCAGAAGGTCCGGTGTGAACTGGATGCGGCGGAAGCTCACCTCGATGACCTCGGCAAGGCTCTTGACGGCCAGCGTCTTGGCCAGCCCCGGTACACCCTCGAGCAGCAGGTGTCCCCCGGTGAGGAGGCCGATCATCATCGAGTCGAGGAGATGCTGCTGCCCGACAATCCTCTTGCGGACCTCCTGCTGGACTCTCTCCAGATAGAACGTCTCTTCCTTGACCAGCGGCGTCAGGTTGTCTGCAAACGGGCTCATGAGATCAGAAGCGGTAATCTGCCTGTTTTATCTCGCGGCGGAAATCCTTACCGCGGATATCGATCAGCTTGCACATTTCGTACAACCGGGACCGGAGCCGGATGCCGATCCGGTCCGTCAGTGTCTCTTCGCCGGATCTCATCGGCGTGTCGAGGTAATTAGAGGTGAAAATTGTTATCCTGCGGTCGTTGTATCGGCAGTTGATAATGTGCGCCATCGTATCGCGCACCCAGTCAGTCGGCTTGTTGGACCCCAGTTCATCCAGAACCAGGACCCTGGCCTCAAGCACCGGCCTGAGTATCTCCCACTCGGACACCTGCGACACCGAATCCCAGCTCAGCTGGATTTCGCGCAGCAGATCACGGAAGTCATAGAACAGGCAGCTGTCACCTTTTTCTGCGATGACCCGTTTGAGGATCGAAACGGCGAGATGGGTCTTGCCCACACCGCAGGGACCGAGGAACAGCAGGCCCATGTCGATCAGGGGGTACTTCTCGAGGAAGCGGACTACATCGGCCTTGGCCTTCTTTTGACTTGGATCGTTCGGCAGGTAGGAATCCAGGTCGCAGTGCTCGTATCGCTTCGGGATGCGCGCATCCGCCGTCAGCCGCTCGGTGCGTCCCCCGTCGAGGCAGCGGCAGTGACGCATGCTCCCGTCTTCGCTTCTTTCCCAGCCCGTGCCTGTGCAGACCGGGCATGAACCATCGGCTTTCAGAATATCGGTGTTCATGATGGCAACTCACCGCCTGCACCAGGCCGTGTGCAAGTAATCCCCGGTGCCGGGATCGGAATCGGGGTTGGGGTCGGCGCCGGCATTCGAAATCGTGATCCGTTGCGCAGCCCGGGTCTGCTCCCTGTCAGGCAGAAGCCACTCTTCATGGGTCGGATCGATCACATACGCCGCTTTACGGCTTCGCCTTCTTCTGATCCGCCGGCTTTTCCGCCGCGGCTTCCGCCAGCTTCAGAGACTTCAATTCAGCGTACATGCGCTGGACGTTCGCCGGGAAGAACTCCTGGAACCGGTAGCCTGAGTACCGGCCCGGAAGGGTCACTTCCGCAAGCACCTGCTCAAGCGCATCCCCGCGCGTGACGGCGGGTTCAACCATGCCGCGCAACTCCCGGAGGTAGCCCAGGAAATCCTCAACGTCACGCCTTGTTCCCACGGGCCCGTGACCCGGCACAAATCTGTCCGCATCGACCTTGAGCAGGTGTTCCAGCGTCTTGATCCATTCGAGCAGGCTGGCGTCCTGGGAATTCGGGAGCGCCCGATTGAAGAAAAGATCGCCCGCAAATACGATCTTGTCACCGGGCAGAAGAAGCACGATATCGCCGTCCGTATGCCCGCTTCCGATCCAGCGCAAGGGCACCTCCCGCCCTCCGTCCATGATGCTCATCGTTTCATCGAACGTGATATAGGGAGCGAAGATCTTGAGCCTGGTCGCGCGTGCCAGCAGTTGCTGCCGTGCCGCAATCTGCGTCCTGATTGATTCTTTCCTGCCGGCATCCTTCTCCCTGAGGAGCTCCTTCTGAAGTTTCTCAACTTGAGCGCCGGCTACCGCCACCGTTCGGTTGAATGCCGGCAGGTCTCTCTGAAGAATGTCCCTTCGCGTGTTGTAGCTGCAGATGCTGTAGGGCACGCCCTGGAATGCCTGGTTTCCGTGGGTGTGGTCAGGGTGGAAGTGGCTGTTGACGAGATAGAGGACCGGCTTCATCGTCACCGATTCAATCGCTTTGCGGAGCTGCTGGCCCGCCTCCGGCGTGAAGTGGGTATCGAAGACCAGCACACCGTGTTCGAGCACCAGGACGCCGGAATTGCCGACGGCGTTGCTGTCGGGCTCCACGATGCGTACATATACTCCGTCCGCCAGCTTTGTCAGGTCGTCCTCGGCCCCGGCCGCCGCAGCCGACGCCAGCCAGGAAGCCAGAACGAATACGCTGAGCACAAATCTCATTCCCTCACCTGCCGAACTCGATGCTCGCGGCGCCCGACCGGACTCGCTCCTTCGATACCCGCCACCGACAGGAAGCATCCGTGTCGTCTTCATGTTCAGGAAGGCACTGATTGCGCCGATGGACTACCGCAGCGTTTTACGGTCCCCGGAGACCGTCACCGGGTCGAGCGCGCCCTAGAAGCGCCAGCCTCGGGAGGACGGTTGCTCCAGGAGGAGAACCGCCTTCTGCATCTTCGTCCTGCCCCGATAGAAGGTGACCTGCACGGTCTGGCCCGGCCGGTACTTCTCCAACACCAGCCGGAGCTCATCCATCGAATTGACCGCCTTGCCGTCGATCTGGGTGATGATGTCGCCGCCGATGAGGATCCGCTCATTGTAAAGAATGAGCATCTGGTCAGCGCCGCGCAGCCCTGCCTTATCGGCCGACCCTCCAGTCAGGACCTTCGCGATCAGGATACCCTGGTTCACCGGAAGGCCGAGAGCCGACGCCAGCTCGTCCGTGATCGAGTACCCGTCGATGCCCAACGACGGTCGGATGACCCTGCCTTCCCTGATCAGGTCGCTCACCACTCGCCGGACGGTACTCGACGGGACTGCGAAGCCTATGCCGAGATTTCCCTTGCCTATAATCGATGTATTGATGCCGATCATCTCGCCGGCGGTGTTAAGCAGCGGGCCCCCGGAGTTGCCCGGATTTATGGCAGCGTCGGTTTGAATCACGTCCTCGATCAATCCGCCGTCTTCCGTGCGTATCCGTCGGCCGACTGAACTGACCACACCCACCGTAAGCGTGTTCTGGAGCCGGAACGGGTTCCCTATCGCCAGCACTTTCTGCCCGACCTTCAGCAGGGTCGAATCGCCGATCGGGACCGGATGCAGCCGGCTCGCCGGGGCCTCAACGAGGCGGATGACCGCCAGATCGTTCGCCCTGTCGATTCCCACGAGGCGCGCCCGGTAATTCGACTGATCGGGCAGCGTGACCTCGAGGCTCTGCGCGTCCTCGATGACGTGGTAGTTGGTGACTATATTGCCTTCCTTGTCGAGGATGACCCCGCTCCCGGTTCCCTCTTCTGCAACAGGCGCCCAGAAAAAGGGATACTCCACCACCGTCGTGGTTATGTTGACCACGCCGGGACTCACACCATTGTAGACGCGGATGTTGACTTCTTCTTCAGGACTGAGAGGAGGCTGGGATACCGGAGCCGACGCTATCGCCGATTGCGGCCTGCGCCCCGGGGCGATGCCGTCTCCCCGGAATCCCAGATCCCATCGGATCAGCAGCACGGTAGCGGCACTCGACAGGAGCGCCGTGACCAGGATCGGCCGGATCCAGCGCCGCCTGCCGTGATTCGTGTCGCCGGCCATCATGACAAGGCCATCCGTGCCACCCTATTTCTGCGTGATCGTGATGCCCGCCCCGATGCTCATGTCGAACGTGATCTGGCGGGCCGAAATCTTCGGCACGTTCACCGTCGTGTTGAGCCTGAAAATCGACATGGAGAGGCGGTACTCCCCGGGTGGGACCGCTGACAGCCTGCAGCTTCCTCGGTTGCCGCTGGTCAGGATCGGCGTCGATTGGTACGACTGGGCACCTGCCAGAACGATCTGGAATCCGTCGAGGCGGTCCATGTTGAAGGAGCCGCCGGTCTTGATGAAATTGAACACGACGTCTTTCGGGGCATCCTTCAGAGCTTCATCGCGCTGCATCTGCTCGCGCTGCTTGCCCACATCTTCGATTACGTTCTGGAACCACTTCTTCCGCAGCGCTTCGATCTCACCGGACTTCTTCAGGCGCTCGACGGTCTTGTTGACCGAGGCCAGGAGATCCACATCCGACTTCCTCACAACGACGCCGTACTGCTCCTCGGTCAGATGGGTGCCCAGCGTAACCAGGTTGTTGAAACTCTTGTAGATGCTGTAGGTCAGAATCGGCTCATCGCCGACAACCGCGTCGATCTCCGTCCTGTTCAGGGCACCCAGGGCATCGTCCAGGGTGGGATACTTGGTCAACGTTATACCGGTTGCGACCTTCTGGGTTTCCATGAATGTCGCACCAGTAGTCCCGGACTGAACCCCGACCTTCTTGCGCGCCAGGCTGGCAAGGTCTCTGATGTCCCCCTTGTCGCGCCTCTTGGCGATCGTGTTGCCGCTGTTGAAGTAGGGTTCCGAGAAGGCGAACTCCTTCTTCCGTTCCGGCGTGATCGAGATCGCCGAGATTATGAGTTCGGCCTCCCCGTTCTTCAGGATATCGAAGATTCGCTCGAAGGGGATCTTCACCCACTTCACCTCGAATCCGAGATCCTTGCCGACTTCGGTGCCGACGTCGACGTCGAATCCCTGCACGCCTGTGCCGGCGCCAAATTCGAAAGGCAGGTTCACGGCATCCGTCGCGATGCGCACCATCTTGTTCTTCTTCATCGCCGCAGCCGCATCGGGACCTTCCTTAGCACCGCCGCACCCAGCCACGAATGCAGCCGAACTCAGGAGCCATATTGCGAGTACACATCTTGGGATCCGCAAGGGAGTCCTCCTCCGGTCGTCAGAGAGAAATATTTGA
>JAFNAH010000260.1 GCA_017860075.1 Acidobacteriota bacterium
TGTGGATCGCTCTGTCGCCAAGGACTACGACACGCCTCTCCAGGATGGAGAGATAGATGAGGACGCCGTTTGAGTCCCTGGTCCGGTGGAGGCCGCTGGAGTAGAACTCCATGAACGCCGCTTCCCGCACACGCGTTTCCAGTTCGCGCTCGGGAATGAAGCAGCGGCGCCATGGGACTCGCGCGGCCAGTGCGTAGAGAATTGCGAACGAGAGAATCTCAGTCCAGAGAACGGCATTGACCGAGCGTGGGCCGGGAATGATGAGGTAGAGCGCCGTGATTGCGGCCATGCCGGTCAGCGCCAGCTGCAGGTGAGAATGCCGATATCGTCCCGACGCCTCTGTGACGGCGAAAACGATTTCGCCGGAAGTTCCCGCCTCGGCTTTCCCGACCGCCTCGGAGATCGCTTTCTTGTCTTCCTCAGTCAGTTTGAGTCTTGAGAATCGCACAAAACGCTTCACCCTTCTTCCCTGATTGCAGGCACTTCGTGTTACTGAATATCTCCGAGGGGGCCCGGCAAACCGGCCTCCCGGGCCCCGGGAGCTTCAAGGATCTCCATCTACCAGCGGCCTGAGGCCCCGCCGCCGCCGAATCCCCCGCCACCGCCTGAAAATCCGCCGAATCCTCCTCCGCCCGAAAAGCCCCCTCCCGGGAAAATGAATGGGCCGCCGGATCCACGCGACCTGTGACCTGACGGTGAGCGCGCGCCGGCTCGGACCAGGAAGCCCAGGACGGATCCCACGCCTGCTCCCAGGATGCCGCCCACGACCATCGGCAGGAGGCCCGCGCCTGCCAGGGAATATGCGAGGAGCATTCCCGCCCCGCCCCCTATGAACAGTCCTCCCACCGCGCCGGTAGCGCTCAGGATCCAGAGCAGAGGGAAGAGAAGCGCGATGATCCAATCGAACCGTTTCGCCGCGCCCCTTTGACCGGTTTCTGTCCGACCCGAGCCCTGGTACTCGCCCCGGACAGTCTGGGTGATAGCAGTGACGCCGGCATCTATTCCCGCGTAGAAGTTGCCCTGTCTGAAGTATGGAATGATCTCGTCCTGGATTATCCGGCGCGACCGGGCGTCGGTCAGTCTGGCCTCGAGCCCGTAGCCGACCTCGATCCGTACAGCCCGTTCCTTGAGAGCAATCAGGAGCAGTGCTCCGTTGTCGCGCCCCTTCTGTCCGAGTCGCCAGGCTGTGGCCACCCGTTCCGAGAAATCTTCGAGAACCTCGCCCTCCAGGCTCGGGATGATCAGCACCGCAACCTGCGTGGAATCGGATGCCTCCAGGTCACGCAGCTTTGAATCCAGAGCAGGGATTTCCTCGGGCGACAGCAGGCCGGCCAGGTCGGTAACCCTCGCCTGAAGGTGAGGAACCTCGAGCCCCTCCGCGTGCGCCGGCAAACCGAGCAGCAGGGTAAGAACCAGGAGCAGGTGCGCCATCTTCAATCCCGTCTACTTGCTGAAGTCCACCACTGGGGCCTTTTCGCTTCCAGGCGCGGCTTCAAAGTAGGCTTTCTGTCTGAAGTTGAAGAATCCGGCCAGTATGTTGGCAGGGAACTGCTTGATCCTTGTGTTGTAAGCCTGTGCGGATTCATTGAACCGTTTGCGTTCCACCGTGATCCGGTTCTCCGTCCCCTCCAACTGGCTCTGAAGCTCGAGGAAGTTCTGGTTAGCCTTGAGATCCGGATACCTCTCCACGACGAGCAGCAGGCGGGAGAGGGCGCTGCCGAGACTGTCCTGTGCCTGCTGGAACTTGGCCATTTCCGCCGGGTTGTTCACCATGTCCTGGGTGACACGGATAGATCCAACCTTGGATCGCGATTCGGTGACTGTTTCGAGCACTTCGCGTTCGTGAGCGGCATACCCCTTGACCGTGGCGACGAGGTTCGGAACGAGGTCAGCCCTCCTCTGGTAGACGTTCTGAACCTGTGCCCACTTGGCGGTCACGTCCTGTTCCAGCACCACGATGCCGTTGTAGGTCGACTGCACCCAGAAAAACAGAACAAGCCCGACGACTACCAGCGCCCCGAGACACCCCAAGAGCCATCCCTTCATTTTTTTGCTCCTCCTCTTCTCCAAATTAAGATGCCCGACCAAGTATAGCATCCGTGTTCTGCGGTTATTCGGCGCCTCGTGTTGTGCGGCACGCTTTGCGCCGATTCCCCGAGCCCGTCCGGGCCCGGGTCAAAATCCCACGCAGACCGGTTCCAACTCGAGCGCAATGCCGAAGACGGATTGGACCCGCCCGCGAACCTGTTGTGCGAATTCGAGAACTTCCGCGGCAGTCCCTCCCGGGCGCGTGACTATCGCAAGCGCGTGCCTGCTCGAAATGGAAACGTGTCCCGTGCTGAAGCCTTTCTTGATCCCCGTCCGCTCTATCAACCAGGCTGCCGGGATCTTGTAGTCTCCCGCAGCGGTTTTGAATCCGGGCAGTCCCTGCGATTCTGCCAGAAGGCCGAGACGCCGGGCTGCCGCCTCGGTATCCCGGAGTGTCTCTTCACTGATGACCGGGTTCTTGAAAAATGATCCTGCAGTTCTGCTTTCCGGATCGGTCGGGTCCAGGAGCATGCCTTTCGACTGACGGATCAGGAGCACGGCCTGACGGACTTCCCAGGGCGATGGCGGCGCGGCTCTGCCGCTGAAGAAGCTTTCCAGGTCCGGGTAGGTCACGGATGGCAGGCCTTCCGGTTCCAGCTCGAAAGTTACCGCTAGGATCACGTAGCGCTCGCGTTCGCTAGTGCAGAAAACAGATGAACGGTACCTGAAACCGCAATCGGGATTGCTCAAGTCTCGTATCGTTCCGTCCTTTCGATCGAGGACACGCACCGAGCGGATCGTGTCTCCAACCTCCTCGCCGTAGGCGCCCACGTTCTGGATCGGCGTTGCACCCACCGTGCCGGGAATTCCGCTCAGGCATTCGATACCGGCCAGCTCGCGCCTGACCGAGAGGCGGACGAAGGCATCCCATTCCTCTCCCGCGGCGGCGGTCAGGCGGTTGGAATCACCGGCTACGATCCCCCTGGTGGCGATCCTCAGGACCAGGCCTGGGAATCCGGCATCCGCGAAGAGGACGTTGCTCCCGCTTCCGAGGATGAAAACAGGCCAGCCTTCCGAGGATGCCCGGTCGAGCGCTTCCAGAGCCTGCTCCTCGCTCACAGCCTCAACCAAATGACGTGCCGGACCGCCCACGCCGAGCGTGGTGTAGTGCGCCAGTGGCGCATTCTCCGTAATGGTCAGCGGCGGCACGCGAGAAACACCTCCGAACAGGCGTGGTCGATTACCAATCGTCCGGCAGATGCGCTATCCGGTCAAGCGATTTCAAAGAGGGTCCGCGCCGCCGGCGCGAACCGGAGCGCGTTGTGGCGCAATGCGCCCAATCCTTTCCTGCCGGGCTCTCACCAATGACTGGAGCGTTACAGTGTGGCAGAATAGGCTGGCACGCCGCCCGTCGCCTTCCGGAGAGAGAGCAGAGACGGGTGGCCGCAACAACCATCATGGGAGCGTTTTTGTAATGAGCGATGTGACTATCATCTGCCGCGACAATGGCCCGCTTCGCGTCGCCGGCAAGTTTGTGATCCAGGATGCACAAGGCAACAGCTTCGATCTCTCAGGGCGTGCAATGATCTCACTCTGCCGCTGCGGCGCATCTGCCAACAAGCCATTCTGTGATGGTGCGCATCGCCAGGCAGGCTTCTCGTCCACGGTACAGGCGACCAAACTTCCGCCGCCTGCACCGAATCCAAGCACCTGAGACCGTGCCGGCAATTGACCAGTTCAAGCCCATTTCACCCGAGATCCAAGCGCCGCCCGGCAAAGCAGCCGGTGGTGTCCGCTATGGCTTCGTCGACCTTCTTCGGGGCCTTGCCCTCGTAGTGATGGTCGAGACCCACGTGGTTAACGCATACCTGCCTGCCGGCCTGCGCCAGGGCCCGTTTTTCTATTGGCTCGCCTTTCTCAACGGCCTGGTGGCCCCTTCTTTCCTGTTCGCCTCGGGGTATTCGCTCGTTCTTCAAGGGAGCAGGTACTGGAACGACTGGCTGCATTTTCGCCCCGGCTCGCGTTCATAGGGGGAGGATTGATCGGCACGGGCCTCCTTGGCCGTCTCAGCAATCTATCTCTTCCCGGCTACCAGGATTTCTACCTGACCAGCCCGCTCTACGTGGCCATCCGGCTGGGCTGTGTCCTGGTTCTGCTTGCAACTCTCTGGCGGATCGAGCGCAGCGGAGTCTGGTTTCCACGGAGCGTTCTGACTGCCGGACAGGAATCGCTGCTTGTCTATGGGCTCCATCTCTTTGTGATCTTCGGCCTGCTGCGGAGCAGGTACCTGGGGAAGACCTTCGGACTCGAGGCAGGATATGCGGGTTGCTTTGCCCTCAGCGCCCTGTTGATCATCCTGATGCTGTGGGCGGCGCGCTCCTGGCACGCTTTCAAAAGGCTGCACCCGGTGGCGATCCGGCGAACGCAGGCCGTGGCACTGGCGGCTCTGGCTGCAGTCTTCCTGTTCGGCTAAGGCAAATGACGTGAGGCGCCACGCTCAGCGGGAAAGCGCCTGCCGGGCTCCGGCTTGAGGAATCTCGAACGGCTTGCGGAGAAAGGCAAGGAATTCCTCCGGCTTCCTCGTCATACCGGGGAAAGTCGCGATCTTCTTCCCCTGGGAATCCAGGATTGCATAGAGCGGGAGAGCCACCGTTCCGAATTGCTCTTTCTGGTAGTTCTGATTCTCCTCGTATTGCCGGCCTTCTCCATCGGTGAAGAGCTGGAGCCTTACGTATTTCTCCAGCTCGCTCTGCACGGCTGCCAGCGGAAAGATGTTGGACTCCATCCAGCGGCAGTTGGTACATGTGTATCCGGTAAAATCGACAAAAATCGGCTTGTTCTCCCGGCGTGCCAACTCGAACGCCGTCTCCCGATTTGTCTGCCATTCCAGCGCTTTTCCGGCAGAGCCGCCTCCCGTCAGCGCCAGGGCTCCCGAAGTGCGCGGCGGCAGGAAAGCGTCGAGCTCCCCCAGGCTTCCTCCCATCAACCCCGTAAACAGGTAGAAGCCGAGGGACAGGAAGATCATCGCGGACATCATCCGGATCGCGCCGAGGCTCTCGGTGGGACCGTCATGGGGAAACCGGAACTTGCCCAGCAGGTACAGCGTTGCCAGGAAGGCAATCGCGATCCAGATGGCGAGCACAACCTCCCGCGTGAAGAATCGCCAGTGCCAGACGAGATCGACATTCGAAATGAACTTCATCGCCGCGGCAACTTCCAGGAATCCCATCGTGACCTTGACGGAGTTCAGCCACCCGCCGCTCCTGGGGAGCGCGGTCAGTGCCCCGGGCAGAAGAGCCAGGATGAAAAAGGGAGAGGCGAAAACTACCGAGAAGCCCAGCATCCCCAGGACGGGCCACATCCATTCTCCCTGCGAAGTCGCGACGAGGACTGTGCCCACAAAAGGGACCGTGCACGTGAAACTCGTAAGTGTGAACGTCAGCCCCATCAGGAGAGTCTGAGCGTAACTGCCTCCGCCGCCGAGACTGGACAGTCTGGTCAGGATCCCGGAAGGAACGCTGATCTGGTAGAAGCCGAAAAGGTTGAACGCAAAACCAAGAAAAATCACAGTGACCAGCAGGTTGACCCAGGGGTTTGCCGCAAATTGATTGATCCCCGTGGCTCCCAGCAGTGCAGCGAGACCGATGCCGAGCACCGTGAAAGTGAAGACGATGCCCAGGCTGTACACCAGGGCCTGCTTGAATACTCCGGCCCGGTTCTTCTCGGCGTTCTTGGTGAAATAGGAGACGGTGATGGGGATCATCGGAAAGAC
>JAFNAH010000261.1 GCA_017860075.1 Acidobacteriota bacterium
TCCATATCCGGCAGCGCAGTCAGCATCTGCCGCAGGCGGTCGCGGGCGGGGCGTTCGTCATCAACCAGGAGCGTCCGGATCAACGATTCTGCCTCTCCCTTCCGCACGGAGGCAACCGATACAAGTCCTCGATGCTACACCTGCTTCGAAATGGCAATTGGCAGCGTAACCGATGCAACCGTGATCCTGTCGCCCGGGTCCCTCCGTAATGAGAGAGATCCCAACGGCCCGTAATGGGCCCTCAGGCGGGTAGCGAGGTTCCTGAGACCATAGCCGGATCCGTCCCCCGGGGCGCCATCCGATGGCGGCGCCGATACGGAGCCGGGACCGTTGTCGAGCACCGCAAGGCACAGATAATCGCCCTCCCGCCGGGCTCGGATTTCCAGTATGCCGATCCCGCGCGCAGCCGAGATACCATGCTTGATGGCGTTCTCCACCAGCGTCTGGATCGCCATGGTAGGGATCATCTCGCCTTTCGCGTCCTCGTCCACATCGAGCTGCACCGAGAGGCGGTCGCCGAAGCGCGCCTTCTCGACGTCGAGGTAGGCCCTGACAAAATCCAACTCCTCCTCGAGTCGCACCAGTTCCTTCTCCGATCGCTTCAGGGTGTAGCGAAACACCTCCGCCAGCTCTTCCACGGTCTCTTCGGCACGCGCCGGTTCTTTATGAATCAACCCCGCGATGGCATTGAGGGCGTTGAAAAGGAAGTGAGGATTGATCTGAGCACGAAGAGCCTTGAGCTCGGACCGGCTGGCGGACAGCCTCAGTTCCTGCTCGTTCCTCTCCTGCTCCCGCCTGCGCTGCTGCAGCCGGATGTTGTCGAGCAGCGAGGCGAAGACATCCGCCAGAGAGCTCAACAGGGCTGCGTCCTCTGAAAAGTAAGGTGCATCGTTGGGACGGCGACCCATGCAAATCCTGCCGATGGTCGCGCCACGCTCGCGGATGGGCGTTTCATGAACGACATTGAGGGCCCCGCCCTGGGCGCCGGCCTCGTCGCCGATTGCTATTGTCACGTTTGCATGAAAGATCGCCGAAAGCCTCTGTTCCGCCTGCTGAATCAGTTGCCGCTCGTCTATGGCCTCCCGCGTACCACCGAGGAAGTACTTCACCGCCTCGACTGTGGAGAAACGACGGCCGAGCCAGAACCTGTCCATCCATACCGCCATCCGGCCGTATGCCCATGGAAGCAGCAACAGGAGCGGAGAAAGCGTCAAGGCAAGGACCCATGGTTTCAGCCAGCCGGGTTGCGACCGCTCGAGAAGCGGACTCACTGATGCAAAGTAGGCCAGAAGGCAAAACAGGAGGAGAAAGAAATAGGTAGCGCGCTTGATGAACACGTCAAAGAACGCGAAACGGTCCTCGTAGTAGGTGCCGACAAAGAAAAAACAGAGGGGTAGCGAGCGAGAGAGGATCCCGAGATACTCGAACAACCCCTTGTGCAACTGCCATAGATCCGATCGAACCAGGAGCACGCCAAGTGTGGAGAAGAACAGCCCGAGCGTGGCAGCAATGAGTACCATGTTCCAGGAGCGGAGTCTCCGCTCCTTCAACCCGGAGGGTCTGCGGGACTTCGAGAAAAGAAGCGCGCTGTAAATCATGGCGAGCAGGAACATGCCGAACAGGCAAAACTGGAGCGCAATGACGAGCGACTCGCCCTGAAATGGAATGATCCCGAGCAGAGTCAGCGACGCCACAAGCAGGATCGCAGCGCTGATAGCGTATGCGGCACCAATGGGGATCCTCCAGTTCCCGTTCCGGCCGACAGAGTGTTCCTGCTCAAGATAGAACTGGTGCATGATCAGCGGCGGGTAGAAGAGCGCCAGCATGAGCAGCGGCGTGTACAACTCCACGAACTGTCGTTTCAGTACCACGATGGTCAGTTCAGTTCCGATATTGACGAGGAACCAGAGCGTGGAGAGCGCCAGGATGATCCCTTCGAGCCAATCCCGCTCGCACCTTGGTCGCGTCCGCCCGGCGCGCAACCACAGCACGAATATCGCCGCGAAGGAAACGGCGCCGAAGGTGAAAACCATGAGCGAGCCGACGGCCAGCGAAGTAAGCAGCAGCAGCGCCGCCCACCAGTGAAAGAAACGCTGGCTCCCGCGCGCCATTCGGGTTCGCGGCGAGTCCAGGCCCATCATCTTCGGTTCGTCCATGGCGTCTTGTGCCGCCTCACTTCGAGCAGGGCATCCACACGACCGCTAGGATAGACCAGGTTCGGGCCGCAACCAACGGCAACGTGGATGAGCGGACGTAGTCCGGTCCGGATGGCGCGCGTGCAGGTGTGAATGGTGGCAGGCCGGTGCTCCGGCTAGTGCGCGTACCTGACAACTATCCTGTGCTCGCCCTCGACGGAGGCACCGAGCGACACGAGCTGAATTCTTGCCAGGCGGTCACCCCAAACAGCGCTGAGCCGGGCATCGATGAGCGGGATCTCCTCGGCCGAGACCTTGAACCGTGCGCGGTCGAAAAAGATCGAGAGATTCAGCCCTGCTTCGCCCTTCGGGTCACTCAGGCGAATTTGGCCCGGGGCAGACACATCCACCTGCAGCGGAGTCATCAGGCTCAGCGTGAACGGCTTGATGAATGCCTCCAGACTGTACTTTTCAAACAGTTCCACACTCTGATGCCGCACGAGGGTCAGTGTCCTGACCCAACTGTTCACACGAGCTTCGGCCGGATAGGCTTTGGCGATATCCAGTGAGAAGGTCGCGGCCGCATCGTCGGCCCTGTAGGCGACATTCTCGGCAAGAAACTGCCTGCCGTCCTTCTGCAGGAAGCCGTTGATCGAGGGGAGGTTGTGATACGCCGACTGCATGGTCCAAATCTCGTAACGCTCGGGACTGAATGTCTTTGCCGTATAGGTCCCAACCCCCACGTCGATCAGAACCGGGCGGCCGTCGACGTAGACGATGAAGTTGCCGACGTCGTTGTGATTATGGCTCTCGGCGTTGTGCCCTCCCTTGGCTGCGAGGTAGAAACCTTTCGACGAGTCCGGATAGGAGCGAGCGCCCATGACCTGCAGGTCCGGAAGCCAGAAGTCCAGAAGGAGCGGTTCCACCGGCTTCGTTGCTCTCAGGTCCTGTGCATGGAGAAGATCCGGGAGCAGGCGACCGAGGGAATCGATCCTCTGAAACCCGGGCTCGGCACTGCGATCCTGCCGCGCCGCCAGAAAGGCGCCGAATCCCGCCATTATTGGGTCACCGACGCTTGTGCCGTAGCGGTACACCAATCCTGCTTCCGGGGTATTCTTGCCGCTGGCATCGGCGAAATTCACGTAATAGTCGTCCTTGATGTAGATCCGGTAGATGTACTGTCCGATCCTCCGGACCAGGGGATCGTTGAAGTGATTGACTGCCCCGTGCGTCGCTCCCCGAAGCAACTCGAGGCATTCGAAAAGAGACGCCCCCGCCCGCCCCCAGTAGCCCGGGCCCTCGTCGCAACCCCCGTCCTCCGGATAGCTGTTCAGGAAATTGTCCAGACTCTTCATAATCTTGAAGACCGCTCGGCGGCGCCTCTGTTCGTCACGTTCCAGAATCAAGACAGCGGTAAGCCAGTTCGAGTTTATCCACGGATTCCAGTTGTTTACTTCCCGCGCAGTGTCGAAACCCATCCACCAGAAGTCATCCCTCTGGAGATTGGGAGTAAGAATCCGGCGATCAACCTCCAGGTAAGCGCGCTCGCTCAGCAGCGGGGATATTCTGTCGAGCCTGTCTCCCAGGAGGTACGCCGTCCACGCCAGCAGGCTTCCGGTCTCAGCCGCAAACAAGTCGACAGTAGGTTCAGTCACGTCGGGCAGTCCGGTCCCGTTGCGCTGCATCCCGAGGTGCGCAGGGACTCCCCAGTATGACTCCTCGCAGATGGCCCAGAGGCCGTTCGCGATGCCATCCAGGAAACGTCCCTTGTTCTCGAAGACTTCGGCGACGACCAGTCTTGCCAGTCTCTCCCGCCGCTCGAACGACAGGCGCTCGAATCCGCTGCGGTTCCCGCTTCTGGCGTAATCCAGAAACGTGGTGGCAGGCAACGGCGGCCAGGCAGAATC
>JAFNAH010000262.1 GCA_017860075.1 Acidobacteriota bacterium
CCTTGCGGCAAGCGTGCGTGATTAGTGCGGAGGCTTTTTGATACCGTCTGGCTGTCGGCGCGATGTGCGCCAGGAGGACAGCCGATGGAATCGAAGAACATGCCCGCTCCGATAGATATTCCCACCGAGTTGAAGGACCTCAGCTGCCAGATCGAACAGTGGCGCAGGACACGTCCGCATCGGATGCCGATGCCGGAGCCGCTTTGGGTCCTCGCGACGAACCTCGCCAGGCAGCACGGTCTTGCACGAGTCGCGCGGTTGGTGCGCCTGGATTACTACTGCCTCAAGAACCGGATCGAGAGCCTCCACGAGGGCAACAGTGCCACGTCCGTAGCGAAGCCCACCTTCATCGAGCTCCCGCCCTTGCCTGTCAACCCGGTTTCCGAGTGCACGATCGAGCTTGAGCATCCACGGGGCCGCAGGATGCGGATCCATATGAAAGGAGCGCCGATGCCGGATGTCACGGCGCTCAGCCGGACCTTGTGGGGCATGAAGTCATGATTCAGGTGACCTCGCACACGCGCATTCTTGTGGCGGTCGAGCCGGTCGACTTCCGAAATGGCATCGACGGGCTCGCGCGGATCTGCAAAGAGGTGCTCAAAGCCGACCCGTTCGTCGGTTGGCTTTTTGTTTTCCGGGGCCGACGGGGGACGTCAATAAAAGTGTTGGCGTTCGATGGCCAGGGATTTTGGCTGTGCCAAAAACGGATGTCTTCTGGAAAGTTTCGATATTGGCCTGGAAACCACTCAGACGTATCGAAGTTCCTGGAAGCGCACGAACTGCAAGTGCTCCTGGCCGGCGGCGATCCTGCCGCGGCCCGAGGAGCCCCGGCATGGCGTCGCATCAGTCCGGCAGGGTAAGCGAGAAAAACCCGCACAAAACTATTGCGTTCCGTTTTCGTTCCTGCTACTGTGCGCGGCATGGAAGCGGAACTGAAGTACCGCGGACGGGCGGTCACCGGCGCGGACCTCGAGTTCATCCGGCGGCTGATTGCAGAGAATCCACGGTTGAGCCGCCGCGCCATGTCCGAGAAGCTGTGCGAAGCGTGGAACTGGCGCCAGGCCAACGGCACACTGTGCGCCATGGTGTGCCGGGGACTGATGCTGCATCTTCACCGGGCCGGGCATATCGAACTCCCGCCGGTCCGATGGGTAAATCCGAATCCGCTGGCCCGTCGCAATGCAGAGCGGAGCAAACCGGCCCCAGTGCTGGTGGACCAGGCTCCGCTCGAATCGACGCTGAAGGATATCCGGCCACTCGACTTTCAGCAGGTGCGGCGCACCGTCGAAGAGAAGCTCTTCAACAGCCTGCTCGACCGGTACCATTACCTCGGGTACACGCAGCCTGTCGGCGAACACCTGAAGTTCGTTGTCTACGCCCAGGACCGGCCCATAGCGTGCCTGGGCTGGTCGTCTGCACCCCGCCATCTCGCTCCCCGGGACCGGTTTATCGGCTGGTCGGCCGAAGCCCGGCGGAAGAACATCCGCTTTCTGGCTTACAACACCCGCTTCCTGATTCTCCCGTTCGTCAAGGTTGAGCACCTGGCGTCCCACATCCTCGGTTGCATGGCGCGGCTCGTGCCGCTCGAGTGGGAGCGCGTCTACGGACATTCGATCCATTACCTGGAAACTTTCGTCGATCCCGGACGCTTTCGCGGGACCTGCTACCGGGCGTCAAACTGGCAGTATCTCGGGCTTACGGCCGGCCTGGGCAAGGACTCGCGGGACAACAAGCCCAACCGGTCGTTGAAGGAAGTGCTCGGGTACCCGCTGCGGAAGGACTTCCGCCGGCTGCTGGGAGAGTTAAGATGAAGCGGCCGATCGAGCGGGTGGAAATCAGCATGAAAGAACTTGAGGAGATCGTGGAGCGGGCGAAGACGTCCCCCCTGAGCGAGGAGGACTGTGCCAAGCTCTGGAAGGCGCTAGAGACACTTGAGTATCTGACGAACCTGGTCGGTGACAAGGACACGACGCTCAGCAAGCTCCGGAAGATCCTCTTCGGGCCAGGCACGGAAAAGATCCGCAACATCCTGGGAATCGAGGGAGCGAAGACCGGAAGTCAGCCCGCAGATACGAGCAGGACGTGTTCCGCGGAAAGCCAAGCGGGTAATCCGGCCGGGGAAGCGTCCTCTGAAAAAGCCAAGGGACACGGCCGCAACGGAGCCGCAGCATTCACAGGAGCCAGGCGGATTCACGTCCCGCACAGCTCACTGAAGCCGGGCCAGCGTTGTCCGAAATGCGAGAAGGGGAAGATATACCGGATCAAAGAGCCGGCAGTCGTGGTTCGAATCACGGGACAGGCGCCAATCCAGGCCACGGTCTACGAACTGGAACGCTGGCGATGCAACCTCTGCGGCGAGGTGTTCACGGCCGAGGCCCCCAAGGAGGTGGGGCCGGCTAAATGGGACGAAGCCGCGGCGAGTATGATCGGATTGCTGAAGTACGGGACCGGGACGCCATTCCATCGGCTCGAGCAGCTGCAGAAGAGCCTGGGGATCCCGCTGCCGGCCTCGACGCAGTGGCAGATGGTCAAGGAGGCAGCAGAAGCGATCGAGCCGGCGTGGGAGGAACTTGTCCGGGAAGCAGCTCAGGGGGAAGTGCTGCATAACGACGACACTACGGCGGTGATCCTGGAGAGCATCCGAGAGCGGCGTAAGCGCGAACAGTCCGGGGAAACGTCCGAGCCTGGGGAGCGTACCGGTACGTTCACAACGGGGATCGTATCGCTCGTCGGGGAACACAGGATCGCGTTGTTTTTCACGGGCCATCAGCATGCGGGAGAAAATCTGAGGGACGTCCTCCTGAAGCGTGCGGCCGGGCTGCCGGCGCCGATCCAGATGTGCGACGGGCTGGGGCGCAACGAGCCGGAGCTTCCTGAAGAGCTCCAGGTGATTCTCTCCAACTGCAATGCGCACGCAAGAAGGCAGTACGTGGACGTGGCCTCCAAGTTTCCCGAGGAGTGCCGCTATGTACTCGAGGTGTTCCGGGATGTCTATCATAACGATGCTGTGGCGCGCTGTGATGGCATGACGCCCGAGGAGCGTCTGGCATTCCACAAGGCCAGGAGTGGTCCACGGATGGAAGAGCTCCGCCGCTGGATGGACGAACAACTTGACGAGAAGAAAGTGGAGCCGAACTCCGGTCTGGGAGAGGCGATCCTATATACGCAGAAACGGTGGGATCGTCTCACCCGTTTCCTCCAGGTTCCCGGGGTGCCGCTGGACAACAATGCCGCCGAGCGGATTTTAAAGAAGGCGATCCTGAGCCGGAAAAACAGCTACTTCTACAAGACTGCCCGAGGAGCTCATGTCGGCGACCTGTTCATGAGTCTGATCCACACTGCAGAGATCGTGGGGGCCAATCCGTTCGATTACTTGACGCAGCTACAGCAACACGCCACGGAGATCAAAAGCAATCCGTCACAATGGGTGCCCTGGAATTACCGCCAGAACCTTCAGCCGACCGCTACGGCTGCGGATTCCAGGTAGTCCCTGTCTGGCAAAAATATTACGGAATGGACCCCAGTGCCGGTGCGCCGCGTTCTGACAGTAAACAGGAGATGAGATGGCAAAAAAGAAAATCTGGCTTCCGCCGGAAATCTATCAGTTGAAGGTCACCCTTTTGGGTACGAGGCCAACGATCTGGCGCCGACTGTTGGTGCCGGCGGGCTTCACATTGGAAGGGTTGCACGACGTCCTGCAACTCGCGATGGGGTGGTACGACTCTCACCTGCATGAGTTCCGCGTCGGCAAAAAACGGTTCGGAAAACCTGATCCCGATGACGAACTCATGGACCTCCCCGAAATCGGCGACGAACACACAGCGCATCTCTTTCAGGTTCTCCGCAAAGCCGGAGCGAAGGCCGTGTACACCTACGACTTTGGGGACAGTTGGGAGCATGCGATCGTCGTGGAGAAAGTGCTGCCGCCCGAACCGGGAGTTGCCTATCCGCTTTGTGTGGGTGGCAAACTTCAATGCCCGCCCGAAGACTGTGGTGGTATTCCTGGCTACTACAATCTTCTGAAAGTGATCCGCGATCCGGCCTTCTCAGTCGATGATGTCAATCGGAGCCTCATACCTCTCCAGCGCTGGTGGGCAAGAGCCTGAAACCACCGTATACGCCCCGGCGGCTGCGGCGCACGTGTCCCCTGCGCACGCCTGCCGCAAGCTCACGGAACAGGCCTATTGTCCTGGAGTTGTCCTTGCCCCGAGAAACTCTCTCGCGGCCCCCTTCCGAAAATCCGGCCGAAATGGGCCGAATTGCGATTGGCGCGGATGGTCTGAATACACTTCGACTATCTGGCCCGATCAGTCGCAAAGGAGTCCGGCGATGAACCGCGGCTACACCCTGCCGTGGGGAAGGACCTGGGCGAACCCGCTGCTCTGCGAACCTGGGAAGAAGTTCAGCCGGCTGGAAGCCTGGCTCTACCTCACTGACTTCCTGGCGGTCGGGAAGGATAATGAGGCGGCGGGACTGACGCGCGGGGAG
>JAFNAH010000263.1 GCA_017860075.1 Acidobacteriota bacterium
TTATCACCTGGCTACGGGATGAAGCCAGTGACACAGGAATTGACCTGAAAGTTGATGGCCGATGGCTGGATTTCAGTATGTCGCTGTGGACGTCATCTTTGACGTTCCGTGAAGCTTCAGGGTCCCTGAAGGGGTCTCGGTTGAGTCTGAGGTCATCTTCATGTCCCCGTCGATGGCCAACTGCTGCTGGCTCATCTTCATGATGCCCCTGGTCAGGTTCAGCTGCAGCCCTCCGGTTCCGCTTACCTTGAAATCGATGCTGACCCTGGCACTGCCTTTGGCGAGCGGCAAGTCCACCGTGGTGACAAGGCCCGCCTCGACAACCTGATCCAGCCTCGCTATCAGGTCCGCCCCCTCCTTCTCGAGCGCGACCAGCTTGTAGGTCGACTGGCCTGTTGCATTGAGGGGAGCCAGGCCCGGGGTGGGGATCGGCAGCGGCATGCTGAACGGTGTTGACGCCGTTTCGCCTATTGCCATTTCGCCGGCAGGGAGGCTGCCCTGAAGTGAGTTCATCATCTGCTTGAGCGTGTCGGCGCTCAAGTCGATGTCCGGCGGGACACGCACGTCCACGACTCTGCCGTCCCTGTCGTATGTGAAGGTTATCGTCTTGCCCACGAGCTGGGCGCCCAGGTCATCCTGCGGCATGGGTTTGCCATTCAGGATCTTGTCGGTGCTGATCCTGTCGTAGGTGACATCGGCGTCAATCCTGCCCTGGTCTTTGGGTGCACCGGTCTTCTCAGTAAAGTCGAAGATGGTCTTGTTGGCCATTTTCATTGACACCGGACCGGATGTTTGAGACATGCCGTCCATCGTGGCGTCCATTTCCATATCCTGAATGGTCTCGCACTTGAAAGCCTGGTTTGGCTTTGGTGTCAACCGGATAAGGGCTCTGCCCTCCTGTGCCGGCAGTGCCTGCAAGCTGAACCCGAAGATCAGGAGGACTACCATGAGCGCCCATGCTCGTTTTTTGTGCATAGTGGTCACCGCTGGAATATATCCGGCCCGGGGATGGCCGGCAAGAGACACCTCGATAGCCCTCAGGGAGACGCGGCTGCCTGCGACGCGCCGATGCGACAACAGGGTGTCGCGTTCATCTTCCTCTCACCGGCCCGTGACGTTCCTCGATGCGATACACACAGCTTCTCTGCCCGGCCTGCCGGTGCGCGGTGCGTGTGACGGTGCACTGGGGCCCCACGGCAGCCCGGATGAATTCCAGCTCGGCCTCGCAGAGGGAGTCGCAGTATGCTGCCGCGACGTGGATCGGACAGTGGTTCTGTGCCAGGTGCATTGACCCGTCTTTCCCTGCCTCGATCGCCGGCATGTATCCCTGTCGTGCATGAACCGTCCAAAGGGCTCGCACGCGAGTCCGGAGAGACGGTCTCGGGCGTAGTCTTTTCACGAGCAGGCGCGCCCTTTCCCGCCCCCACTCGATCAGTTTCTCCCTGAGAAGATCCGCTCCCAGCGCTGAACGAGCGACATGGAGGAGGTCTAGGGAAAGCGTTGCGTGGCTGTCGGGAAAATACCTGTCAGCCGCCGGTTTCAGGCTCCATATCCTGGCCGGGCGGCCCATGGGCCGCATCTCATCCCTGGAATCGACCGCTTTCTGAATGCGCAGGACATAGAGGTGTTGCCGCACGGCCATTGCGGAAACCTTCAGGCGGGAGGCAAGCGTGCGAACGTCGCACGGTCCCTCTACTTTCAGCAGGTCCAGAAGTCGCTGGCGGGTGTGGGCACGCGCGTATCTGGTCCGGGCATAGCGTGTCATTGCCACTCCCCGGGATGGCGTGGGCCGATGCCGGGAGAAGGATACCCGGGCGGAGCACCGATGCCCGTCAGGTCGCCCTGTTTCCTGCTCCGAACCGTCTCATCCATATCCGTACCTGTCGAGCGTTTCCTCGTCGATCCCGAGGTAGTGAGCGATCTCGTGAGCCAGGGTGATTTCGATCTCGCGTTCCAGTTCATCCCGGTTTGGAAAATCTTCCTCGAGGGGCTTCTGGTAGATATGTATCATGGAGGGGAGTTCGCCCCAATCGTCGTATCGACGCTCGGTCAGCGGTCTTCCGGTGAACAGGCCGTACAGAACCTCGTCGCGATCCCCGGTCACCTCCTCCATCAGATCGGGATCAGGCCAGTCCTCCACGATGATGCCCAGGTTCTGCATCGCGTCGCGAAAGCGACGCGGAATGCGGCGCAGCGCCGATTCGACGAGGGCCTCAAATTCGGCTCGTTTCATGTCATAATAGCTATCATTCTGAAAGCCTCGTCGCCAGCTATAAGTCCTGAAGCAAGGCCGGAACGTACCTTTGCGCTGGCGGGTCGGAGGCCCGCGAGGGAGTGAGTAACTCGGTGAGGTCCGAAGCCGCGCAAACGCGACCCTCGGTGCTCGGGCGGTGGTTGGCCGGGAGGATGCGGTCGGCAGTCGGGAATGTCCCGATTCGGTTTGTCCTCTGGGATGGGACCGAGACGTCCGTGCCGGGCTGCGTGCCTGCCGGTATCCTGCTCGTCAACGCATCGTTCACACGCCGTATCCTGCTTGACAGGTGGTTCCTGCGGGCCGGCAGAAGCCCGCAGACTTAATTCGTGAACATTCACGCCGCGGCTGGATTATTATTGCACGCGAGACTTCAATTCAGGCTCTGAGGTTCCATTCTCGAAGAGACGGTCATGATCATAGGCATACCAAAGGAAAGTCTGCGGGACGAAAAGAGGGTAGCGCTCTCGCCTGCCGGGGCGAATGCGCTGGCGAGGCATGGCCACAAGATCATCGTACAGGCGGAGGCGGGGAGCGGGTGCAGTTTCTCGGCTGAGGACTACCGGGAAGCTGGTGCTGACATAGTCTTCTCAGCCGAGGAAGTCTTTGCGCGCGCCGACCTGGTGGTCAAGCTCATGCCTCCGACCCCCGAGGAGTGCAGCTGGACGGCCGAGCAGGGGTTTCTCCTGAGCGGAGTTCACATGGGGGCTGTGAATCCGAAAGCGCACGGGATGCTCCGCGAACGGGGCACGACCGCGGTGGGAGTGGAGCTGATCGAAGAGGCCGATCATTCCCTTCCGGTTCTGACTGCGATGAGTGAAATCGCCGGCATGCTCCTTCCGCAGATCGCGAGCCGGTATCTTGAGACATCGATGGGAGGGCGCGGCACCCTGCTCGGCGGCGTCGCGGGAATCCCTCCGTCCCATGTCGTGATCATCGGCGCGGGAACGGTAGGCTCCACGGCCGCCCGGATGTTCCTGGGTGCGGGCGCGAGCGTCACGGCCATGGACAAGGATCTGAGGCGTCTCCGTTCTGTCGACCTGCAGACGCACAAGAGGGCAACCACTGCCCTCGCGGCCCCCTTCAACATCGAGAGGTTCGTGGCCTCCGCCGACGTTGTGGTCGGCTCGGTCCTGATCTATGGCCGGCAGGCGCCGCACGTGGTGACCGAGTCCATGGTGAAGGAAATGAAGTCGGGCAGTGTAATTATCGACGTTTCGATCGACCAGGGAGGCTGCGTCGAAACCAGCCGCCCGACGATGCTCTCCGACCCGGTCTTCATAAGGCACGGGGTCACCCATTACTGCGTCCCTAACGTTCCTTCCTCGGTCGCGAGGACGGCATCACACGCATTCAGCAACGTAGTATTGCCTTTCCTGGTTGAGATCGGCGAGAGCGGGGTCAGGGCCTTCCGGGAGAACGCGGCATTGCGGCGGGGGACTTACCTCTACACCGGCAGATGCACGCACGCAGGCCTGGCCGACCTGCTCGGTTGGGATTTCGAGAGCATAGACTCATTGGCCTGAGGATCTGCCCGGCCGGCGTGAGCTGCCATGGGCATGCGCCTGAGCCGGGCGCCCGCGAGAGGGTGCAAAACATGACGACGGTCCCTACCCTAAGAGGCACGGCAGGTCGGGCATCGGTTTGGATGAATACCTACCGGAGCCGGCGTTGTTCGGCGGAGGAAGCCGTTAAGGTGATCCGGAGCGGCGGCTGCGTTTACATCCACCCCGGTTGCGCGGAGCCGGAGTTGCTGGTGCGGGCCATGGTGAATCGGGCCCCCGAGCT
>JAFNAH010000264.1 GCA_017860075.1 Acidobacteriota bacterium
TTTATTGGCTCCTCAGGTAGGACTCGAACCTACAACCCTTCGGTTAACAGCCGAATGCTCTACCATTGAGCTACTGAGGAGCAATGGCGCGCGGCCTTGTTCAGATTACGATGCAGAGGCTAACAAATGTTGCGCGTCCGTGTCAATCGGGGCGTGCGGACGGAGCTGCCGGGAGAGGTCCGGTCTGTCAGACCGGACCTACTCACCGGATCTGCTCGCTCTACAGCACCTCGGCGCCGCGGCCCTGCGCAATCAGCGGAACGTAGGTCTCCAGCGCTTTCACTGTCGCCGGATCAGTCAAGTCTACCGTCTTGCGCGTCTCTGCCGCCATGTAGGACGCGATCACGAGACGCGTGATCTCCAGCCCGTAACTCCAAGGCAACTGTCCATCCTTCCCCTGGTTGAACGCCGCCAGGGCGTCCTCGTTTTCGTCGGTGTACCCGTACAGGTCGGCCTCGTTGGGCTGCACGGCAAGCAGTCCACGCGTCGCTGTGGCCTTCTCCAAAGCTGTCTCCGCATCCTTGATCGCTTCCGCGGCTGCATCCCCGATGAAAATATTCAGCGGCGACACAAGCGTGTTGACCTCGAAGGCGTAACCCGGTCCCATCCCGTCCATGAAGAGGCGCAGCCCCTGCTTGTCGAACATCCATGAGTTCGTGAACTGGGCCTTGACCTTCTGCCCGGTCTCCGGGTTCTTGTAGGTGATCATGCCGGTCGCGAAATCCTCCGCCGGGACTTTCGAATAGTCCACGCCCCGGTCTTTCAGCAACTTCGCTCTCCAGGACGGCTGCCCCCATTTCAGAAGTGCGACCTCCGCCGAAACACTCTGCGGCTGGAGAAAGGTGATGCTTTTCCCCCTCGGCGTCAGGGCGTACCAACCGACCGCGATGCTGTGGCATCCCATGTCGTTGAGCACGCCGCCGCCCTGCTTCGTCGGGTCCCAGAACCAGCCTTCGTGCGGTCCGCCGTGCTCCTCGGACGACCGAGTCAGGCTCAACGGGCCCATGGCCTTCTGCACCGGCTCGAGCTGCGCCAGCGCCGCGCGGATCGGTTTCATGAAGATCTGATTCTCGAAGTACGCCGTCCGGAGCGCCGCGGAGCGCGCGAGCTCGACCAGGCGCCGCGCCTCCGCCACCGTGCGTCCCAGCGGCTTCTCGCAAATGACGCCTTTCAGGACCGCGCCGGCCTTCACGGCGCCAACCAGCTCCTCCATCATGGCAACACGTGCGAAGTTGGGAGCAAAAAGCGCCACCACATCGACGTTCCCGGCCAACTCGGCGATGCTGGGGTAGACCACCGGCTCCCCGAGCCCCCATTCTTTGGCGGACTGAGCCAGCGCTTCTGCGCCCTTCAGCGCGGTTATTCCGGCGACTTCCACGCCGCGCACCTGTTTCAATCCGATGCAGTGGAAACGCGCCACAAAACCCGCGCCCACCAGTCCCAGCTTCAGCGGTTTCGGCATTGAGTCCCTCCTCACAAAGGAATCTGTTGTCGATCTTAGCCAGAATCAGCAAACGATTGCACGATGATCATAGCCGAATCCTTTCGATATGACACGCACTGCGTCTGCCTGCAATGGAGATGGTTTGCTCAACGTCAGGCGCATCCGCACACCCCGCCTCTCCTGTTTGCTTGAAAACGATCCGCGGATGAAGAACAATGAAAGCGCTGGTGTAGCGATCCCGTGACTCAGGGTATGGGTATGACAACGCACTTTGTCATGTTCTTGATTCTTGCCGCCTTCTCGCCGTTGTGTTCCGCGACGGCGCAGGAGGAAAAGGAAACGAGCCTGCAGGGGAAGCTGCAGATATCGGAGGGCAAAGCCACAGTGGTGGTCGAGCAGGGGAAGGCTGTGAGCCTGGAAAGCGACGTCGCGGACGTGGCCGCCACACTCAGCGATGAGCGCATTTCCGGCCGTCCCGTCAAAGTACTGGGGCGGTTCCGTCCCGACGGTGTCTTCTCCGTGCGTGAATTCTACGTGGTGCGGCCCGAGTCTCTCTATCGCATCATCTATTTCTGCGACACCTGCCACATCACTACGTTTGCCCCGGGCGACTGCGCCTGCTGCCAGGAACCGACAGTGCCGACAGAGGTGCTCCCGACCGACCCGCGCATCTACCACGAGGAAGTGACAGGCCAGCCCAAGCGGTGACAGCCGCGCCGCTTTCCCGGGACCGCATCCACACCGTCAGTTTTCCCTGAGGATCTCCAGTGGACGGTGGCGCAGCACGCCGCGGCTCGCCATCCAGCCGGTGGCAATCGCGAGCGCGGCGGTCGCCAGGGTCGACACCAGGACGGGCACCCAACGGAAACGGAACTCCGTGTCCAGCAGCGTGCCAAGCAGGATGTGCGCTGCCGTCGAGGCGATCATGCTCCCGATGAAACCCGCCATCAGGCCGATTACGAGGAACTCTGCAGCCTGGATCCGGCCGACCTGGGCACGGGTAGCGCCGAGTGTCTTGAGCAGTACCGCCTCGCGCACGCGCTGATAACGTGTGGACGCCACGCTGGTGGCAAGCATGACGACTCCGCAGAGGATCGCGAAGGCGGCGATAAACCTGATCACCGCGGCCACCTTGTCCAGGAGACTTTGCACGCGCGCGATGATGTGCCCCGGGTCTATCGACGTGACGTTCGGGAAACGTGCGAAGAGGGCGCGCTGCAGTGATGCCGTCCCGCCCGGAGCGACGCGGATGGCCCCGACATACGACGCCGGCAGGCCGTCGAGCGATCCCGGCGAAAAAAGAAACTGGTTGCTGCTGCCGGGCCGTGCAAACTCCGTTTCGCGGATGTTGGCGACACGTCCCCGGACCGGCTTCCCGAATGACTCGAACTCGAGAACGCTTCCCACATGAAGAGGCAGGTGGTGTGTCGCGCCCAGGCCGACCGAAATCTGGGGCATGTCGGCTTTCGCGTCCCACCACCGTCCCTCGACCAGCTTCGTGTCAGGCGGCACCCTGTCACTCCACGAGAGAATGAACTCGATCTGGAAAAAGTGTCTGTTGTCCTGATCCAAACCGAGTTGGTCTGCCGTCTTTCCGTCGATGCGTCTGAGGCGGGCCGGAACTGCCGGGATGGGGGCGCCCGGGTCGGTAACTGCAGGCTGACCCGACAGAAACTTCCAGAGCGGATCCCGGTCCTTTTCGGTGATTCCCAGTAGAAAGAGGTTGGGGAAATCGGCAGGGGCGCTTTGGATGATTTGGGGTAGAAGGGAAGTCTGTACGAAGTAGACAGTCAAAACAAAACCGACGCCCAGCCCCAGCGCAACCAGCACCGACGCCACGTGAGCGCCCGGGCGGCTGAGGTTCTTCAGCCCATGGCGGAGGGCCAGGAATCGAAGTCGGGGCACTCGCCTCACCGCTGCCAGCAACAGCTTTGCCGCCAGCGCCAGGACCACGATGGCGGCGATCAGCCCGGCGGAGAAATACCAGCCCCGCTTCCAGGACCCCGCGGCCCAACTGGTCAGGGAGCCGACGCCAAGCAGCAGCATCGCAGTGGCAACGGCGGGCATGGGGTCCCGGCGCAACCGCTGCAGGGTCGAGAATCGGGTCCCGGGCATTTCTCTCAGGAAGATTCTGGCCGGGCGCACATTCCTGATCGCGAGAAGCGGCGGAAGCAGAAAGAGCAACGTCGTAGACAGGCCGATCAGGAAACCCTGGATCGCAGCCGCGGGCGCCAGGTCAAGCTCCGTGGGAAGGTCCAACAGCCCTTTCAAGACCGATGGGAAGACCAGCTGGACGATGTATCCGAGGACGACGCCGAGCACGCTGCCTGCGACCCCGAGCAGCGCACCCTGGATCATGTAGATCCGGATTATCTGTGCAGATCTGCCGCCGATGCACTTTATCACGGCGATGCTGTCGAGCTTCTGCTGCAGGTAGCTGTGGATCGTCGTTGCCACACCCAGGCCGCCGACCAGCAAAGACAGCATGCCGATGAGGCTCAGGAACTCCGTCATCCTCTCGAGCGCCCGGGAGACGGACCGATTCGGCGTGTGGTAGTCCGAAATCCGCGCCGTCCGCTCCAATCCTTCCTCGACCGTGAGCCCGGGCGGAAACCGATAGAGAAACGATTCCGTGGCCCGGCTGCCGAATTGAATCAGTCCTGCCTTCTCGAGCCCGGCGCGAGTCATGAGGATGCGAGGGCCCCAGTCGAAACCGGATGCGAGCCGGTCCGGCTCGGTCTTGAGAACCGCGGCAACCCGGAATTTTGCCGCGCCGATCGTCACGCTCGATCCGACGGATGTGCCGGTCCGGACCAGGAGTTCCTGCGTCGCCACGACGGCGTCATCCCCCAGGATTTCTCGTAAACGCCCCGCAGGTTCGAGCTCCACGGTGCCGTAATATGGATACTGGTGTGGATCGACAGCCTTGACGCTGCACAAAACGGGGGCGGGCGAATTGTCAGAGGACGCCATGGAAAGCGTTTCCGTCACGCGGGTGAGGGCGGCCCCGCGCCTGCTCA
>JAFNAH010000265.1 GCA_017860075.1 Acidobacteriota bacterium
GATTATCTGGCCAACCACAACGCGCCGTGGAGCGGTGTAGATCGCCGGGCCCCGGCGGAGCGTGAGCGCCGGCAGCCCCGCATCGATCATGCGGGAAAAATGGAGATAGCAGCCGACTGCGGAGACCGCAGAGGCCACGCAGACGATCGCCGCAGAGGTGTACAACAGGCGGTGTGTCTGGAACACGGAACCGGCTCGCTGCAGTAAGCGTCTTAACACTTTTCCCCCCGCCTGACCACAGACTCAGGCACGATGCGTGCCATAGGACAGGGGGTGGTATCCTGTTGTTATCAAGGCAGATACGAAAGCGGCGGGCACTCAGAGAGCAGGTCGGTTTTACGCGCCAGGGGAGATTTTCCCCTGTTTTGGGAACAGGCTACTCAATCCCAAAACTCGATGCCCGTAACAATCCAGACGTGGAGTTTGGGTGTTGGTGTTGAGTAGCGTGTCTCCACGACTTGAGAACTACCGGCCGACGAATGCCTGGATGTCGACCTTTTCGCCTTTGTGCATCCCAACTTTGCGGTAGGCCCTTTCCAGGTCCTCCCGGCTGACCACCTTGAGCGCTGTCTGATTTGCCAGGGTCTCGGTCTGCAGGTATGGATGGTGGGTGTAGATCCAGACGTGGCCAAGCTCATGAGCCACGACAGCCCGCAAGTCACGCTCGTCGAGGAGCGCCAGAAAACCGCGGTCGAGAGAGAGGATATAAGTTCCCTTGTCGGCTTCGGATGGCTGTACCGAGACCAGTCGATCGTTTCCGCGATCGACGGAGATCAGCACCTTCGTTGTGTCACCCAGCCTTCTTTGCAGGTTGTCAACGATGGTCGTGATCGTTCGGATCTGATCTGACAGATGCTCTTCCGGCTTGGCTTCGCGGCCATCGCCTCCCAGGCAGAGCAATGCAGAAAAAAAGAGGATCGACTCAAGTACAGGCATCTGAAGAATCTCCGTCTCAAGCTTCTCGTCCCCGGGTCATGCCCGCCGATCTAAGAGCTCCCGATGAAGGCACGAACAAACCGGCATGCGCGTATCGCTCGCAAGCCGAATGCCAAAAGCATGTCTCCCTGTAACTGACTATTCCACAACAGCTTGGATGGAATGTGTTCGCGCCTGAGGGTCATGATTGAGCGCGAATTGGCGTAAGAGTGAGCCAAATGCCCCTCGGTCAGGAGCCGCATCGCCTGGAGAGGTGGTCTCGAACGGGCGTCATTGCGGGCACATTTTCCCCGCGACTAGGATCTTTTCCCTGTCGAAATCCCCCACATGATCCGCCTCGACAACCCATCACAAATTCTAATCCGATCATAAAGAAACACTTATGGAGCTCACGGCTGAAACCTCCCTCGTGTTGGCACGGAGCCTGCTATGTTCAATCCAACCTCATGGAAAGGAGGAAGTGGAAAATGACAAGATCAACCGTGGGATTGCAGGTAAACAGAGTGGTTCTGATCACCCTGCTTTGTGCGTGTGTCGCATCTACTCTTGTACCCTTGGCGCAGGCGGTCGGGGCAGAGAAGAGCGCCAGCGGCGAATTGCTACGCGTGGACTCCGATGCCAAGACTTTCACCATCAAGTCGGACGAGGGAAAGGAAATGGATTTCTATTACTCGGATCAGACTGTCGTGGTGGGAGGTGAGAAGGGGGTCCAGGGCCTGTCTTCAAAAACGGGCAGTAAGCTTGAAGTGTTCTACACGGAGGCAGAGGGAAAGTTCCAGGCCGTCCGCATCGAGATCAAATCCTGAGCCTGAGAGGCTCTTCCACATCGCGGGACCGTCAGGGTACAGAAACCTGCCGGCCCCGCGTCGGCTTGAAAAGCCGCCACACATGGTCCTGTGGGTAGTCAAAAATCCATCGCCCCGAATTCGTGTGCTTGGAATCGAAGAATTGTTATCAAGTCGAAGAGCTGGGAAGCACAGGGGGCGCCTTGGGATGGAAGCAACTTCGGGTTTTCACCACGTCAGGCGAGCCGGAGAAGACCCGTACGCAGCAAGACATCTGCGTCACGATGATCAATGACCTGGTCTGGTTCTCCAGGACGAAATGCGTAGACATGTCCGGTGCGGGGTCCCCGAACGAGGATGGCGGACTGGCCCAGGTAGCGAATCACCACGCCAAGCTGCCCAGGTTGTGCTGTCCTTGTCTCCGTTGTCACCGAGGCATACTCACCTCGAGCGGCTTCGCGCGCTTTACCGCAGCAGCCCATCTGGGGGATCTCCTTTCCCGGAGGGGAGACGTTCGATCAGGACCGGCTCCGGCGTGGCACGCTCAAGCAGACAGGCCGCGCCGGAGACAGCCAGCCACACGACGGGGAATTCGGCGGGAGATGGTCGGAGAAAGAGAGCAGATGGGATTGAGATCCAGAGGCTGAGGCATTGAAAGCAGTCCATCAGTTTTCCCAGAACGCTCAGACCGAGGCGGCGACGAAAGCGGGCGAGGATGTCCCAGGGGCCGTCTTCGTAGGCAAGCAAGTGGCACACGCGCCAGGCTGCGAGCGTGGCGAGCAGGAAACGAAAAACTGCATCCCAGTCAGTCACGGGGGCTTCCGGAATCCCCGACGGGCGCTATTGTGCACGCCCGCCGGGCTTTGTGAGTGTCAAACCACAGCTATCGATATGGACGGAGTGACATACAGGTACACCGGATCGTAGTTCCAGTTGGCCAGATGACCGCCATCCCCGCCGCTCGGATTGAAGGCACGGCTGTCTGCCTCAATCACGAACGTGTAAGCGCCGGCTGCCGCGGCCGCCTCGATCCCGTAAGTGGCGGCTCGGATGCCCGCATTATCGGCTGGCGTCATGTGCCAGTGCTGAACCGAGGAAAGCGCCGAGGTGCGCACTGGGATCCCAGCCCCGCAGCCGTAGGCATCGAGTCTGAACGATCGCAGGTGCGATGCCATGACGCGGTACGTGACCTCGATTTCGATGTCGACCGGTGACGATCCTCGGGAGATGACCGGGCAAATGAGCGGCAGGTCATGCCATGCACCACCCGTCGTACGCCACCTGAGCCCGATGAACTGCGCAAGCGGGTAAGAATTGTCGGTGCGCAGGCCCACCGCCGCGGAGGTGGCGAGCACAGCCTTGCCGGCGTCGGCGGTCTGGACGTCGAGCCTGTAGAACCCGTTGGCGTACCCGGACGTGGCCCACTCGAGAAGCAGGTTGGGCGGCGACCAGTTCTCAGCCGGGTTCACGATCGGGTACCAGCCTGCGGCATCGGCGGCAGCCCAGTGGTTTTGCAGAACCCCACCGACCACCCGATACAGCGGCCAGGTAATCCCGGTGAAAGGCACCGGACCTCCGCCGCCGAAAGCATAGCGCACGCGATAGTAGACCGCGTTGCCGACGGCACTGCAGCCGTAGAGCTGGAGTGTCCGGCAAAAAGGAGCAGTCGCCAGCGGGTTGGGCAAGGGATCGAGGTAATCGCCTGAGGGATGGGGCCGGTTGGGCCGCCTGGCATAGCCGGCGATCAAGTCGACGAAAGGATCCTCCGGTGCTGCGGGATTAGACAGGGGCATGAGACCGGCAAAGAGAATGGCTGGGACGTCGCCGCATGGCACCGTGGGCGGGTCGCAGGTATAGAAAGCAACGGCATTGGGCCAGGCGTGAAGAGTCACGTCAGGGATAGAACCGGCGTTCCAACGGACCTGGAAAAAGCCCTCGGCATAAATGGTTTCTTCATCCCCATCACCGTCCACGTCCTGCGTGACGCGGAACGTGACGTCCGGCACATCGAAAACCGGCGCCCATTCGGGAACGAAAACGTCGAAGCAGCGCCAGAACGGTCCGATGTAGCGGTTCAGGTCGATCTCATTCAGGGCGGCCTCCTGGAGATGGAGACGGGCGGCGAGCGTGTTTCGCACTTCAGAACCGGGGGTGCCGTTCTGCGTCCCTTCCTGGCTTGGAATCGACAGGTGCGTAAACTCGGCAGACAGCGGCGGCCGCACGTCCTCGGGAAACGCGGGCTGGGACAGCAGTCGATCCCGGAGGG
>JAFNAH010000266.1 GCA_017860075.1 Acidobacteriota bacterium
TCCTATGCGCTCATGACCATCGAGGAGATTGCGGCCGTCGTCAAGCGAACCTCCAGCGCCGTAAGCGATGCGATCCGTACTGTTACCGCCCGCCTGAAAGATGATCCGGCATTGGTGGCGAAGATGGCTACTGTGGCACGGGCAGTCGGCCTTAGCTCCACCCCCCTGAGAATTGGAATTTCAGGGTCAGACCCCGAATGTGGACAGTCTATTGATGTATGATTCGTTGTCCCGACTCTATCAGGGAGGAAGCGGTCATGCTGCTCCTGCGATCACCACTTAGAATCGCAGGCTTACTTCTGCTTGCCGCGCAGTTGCTGGCTCAATACTCTGTTTCGGCAGGCTCGGCCGCGGAGAAAGGCCAGGTCACCCTTCTCTTTTATGACCGCGACGGCTTACCACTCTCCCCAAGCCAGGTCCGTCACCTATCAAACAACGGACCTGTCGATAGGAACAATGATTTCCTGGTCGACCCCCTGACGCTGCGTGTGATCGCAGCCAAACCACTGAAGATCTCTGATTCGAATTTCACCTTCGAAGTCACCGACGTGCCTGTTGCCTTTGCTTTCAACTGGCCAACGGAGCCCCAAGGCTATTCTTTGATCCTCCTCGACAACGGCGGAACCGGATACAGCTCCCCGGCATTGGTGAACTTCACGTACCAGGCCGCCAAGGACGTCAAGTCGAGACTGGACGCAGCACTCGCGGCTCGGCCGGACTACCAGCCTTCACAGAAGTTCCGCGCGGCCTACGACGAGGCCGCCGGTCACATCTCCGTTGCCGACGCAAGCCCCAACCAGAGCCTGAAGGGCAGAGAAGGCCAACTGGCGCTTGACCGGCTGGCCGTCGCTTACGATGCCCTACTGTCTGAGCACGGGCTTGCGTTCGCCAGGGCAGCGCACGTCGATTCACCCCCTTGGCTCGGCCTGACAGTTGATCGGACAGCCCATTACCGGAAGACGCTGGACCTGGCAGCTTCCCTAACGCAACCCTATGGCTGGATCAGGATTGTCTTCGATGACGGGAAGGGGCCATCTGACTACGCTGAGCTCATTCGCTACGCCAAGGACAAGGGACTGAAGGTGATGGGGGAGCCGGTAGACTCTTTCTATGACAAGCGATACACCCGCGCCCGATACCGGCAACGCTTCATAGATTTCATCACCGCCTTTCCGGAAGTGGATGCATGGGAAGTGGGGAACGAGGTAAACGGCGGCTGGCTGAGCCCCGAAATCCCGAGCAAGATTGCCGACGCGGTCCGGGAAGTACGGAGACTCGCTCCAGGAAAGCTGGCAGTACTCACTCTGTTCTGGCAGCTCAATACCGAGACCGCCAGAACTTCCATGTTTACCTGGATCGACGCAAATCTACCCGCCCAGGTCCGCAGGGATATCGATGTCGTGTTCGTTTCCCTCTATCAGGAGCAAGCTCCGATGGGAGTCTTCTTCGATCGGATGATGTTGGCCCTCCGCAGTGAATTCCCTGCCCAGAAGATCGGTTTGGGCGAATTAGGGTATTGGATTCCGGGGCAACAATTCTGGTGGGCTCACAGCAAGGAGGACCCGAACGGCGCGGGGAAGCGCGGCACTGCGTCCCAGTACTATCACGCTGCCCTCGATTACTCTGGCAGCGTGGGAGGTGGTTTCTGGTGGACCTATATCCAGGATTTCCCTGGTGACCCGACCCTGCAGTCGATCCTGCGCGACCTTAGAGACAGCCTGCTGAATGCAGGATCCGGACCCTGAAATTGGAATTTCAGGGTCAGACCCCGATTTTGAAATATTAGCGGCGGAGTTGGCCGTTGTAGGCTTCGTCGAATTCGATGTTGTGCCGGGTCAGCACGATGCCGACGGCACGTTCCAGCGCCGTTTGCGCTTTCGCATACAGACTCTCCGCCAGCACTTCGTCGGAGCGGGCCTGCGCCAGGTCCCGCTGATACTGGATCAGGAAGAAGCTCGTCGTCGCACCGACGCTGTATTTCTCCTGCTCGGCCTGCAGCGTCTGCTCCTGGAGGACGCGTGTCTGTCTCGCAGCGTCGTAGCCGGCCCTGGCACGCTGGAGCGCGATGATTGCCGCTTCAACCTCGGTCTGCACCTGGTGTTTCAGCTGCTCCAGGCGCAACTCGGACTGGTTTGCCTGGGCTGAGTCCCTCATCATGTCGGCTCGTGCCTGGCGGTTGCGCAGGGGAATGTTCAACTGCACGAACACGCCGTAGTCCGGGTAGTTGCGGCGGAATATCTGGGACATCAGGGTCCCGTAGCCGCCCAGGAATGCCTGGTCCGCGGCACCCGAACCCGGCAGCGCCAGAGGATTGACTTCGCCGGCAAGACCGTTGTTCGACACCGTACCCACCAGATCCAGTTGAGGCAGGAGCGCGTTCTTCGAGCCCTTGAGGGCAACCCGTGCGTTATCGAGCTGGATCACCGCCTGCAGGTAGTCGGGTCGGTTCTTGAAGGCCTGTTGAACCAGTTCTTCCAGGTTCTGTGGCGCCTCTTTATCGGGGATGCGTATGTGATCCGTCGCAACGAGCCGTGCACTGCGGATCTCGGGATCATCAGTGCCGCGACGGCTCAGGAAGTTCTTCAGGATCACCTCCTGCTGGAACACCAGGCTCTCAGAATTGGTCAGCGCCTGCCGGCTGCGCGCCACCTCCGCCTGAGCACGCACAACCTCGATCGGGGCAAGAGTGCCGACCTCAACCTGTACCCGGTTATTCTCCAGCAGCGCCTCCGCTCGCTTCAGCGCCTGCTGCTTCACCTCGACATCCTGGTTCACACTTACCAGGTCATAGTAGAGACGCATCACCGCAGAAACCGTCGCCACGAGCTGCTGCTGGAAAGTCAGGTCCGCGATCTTCTCGTTGTTCCGGGCAATACGAATGAATCGTTTATTGGTTGCAGTCCCAAAGCCCTGCAGAAGTGGTTGGGTGACCGTCAGCCCCACCGACCCCGCTGTGTAGGGATTGTAGTCAATGTTCGGTGCGTTGAGGCTGTGGCGCGTGTTGTTGAACGTGACTGCAAGCTGCGTGCCGGGGCTGAAACCTTGCACATATCCGGTATTGAAAACCGTGGTCCCCGTAACCAACGAGGGAACCCCGAAAGATCCTTCGTTGGCCTGCGGCGTCGTGTTGTGAATCCAGCCATACTGGCCGACGATATTCGGGTCGAAACGGGGAATCGGGGAACCAGGCGAGATCGGAGATGATCCGATTCCGGTGATCTGGCCTAAAGCGAGGTTTACATCCGCCTGGCTGTTCGTATTATCGGTGCCGCCTGTCAGCACGGGGCTACTCGGTCCGCCAACACCGGGCGGTCCTTCGCGCACGGTCAGCTGGAGACCGCGCACTAGAGCGCCTGACTGGGTCCGCAGGACATCGGCTGCCGCGAACACGGGCAGATAGCGTTGCACCGCCACATCAAGGTTGTTCTCGACGGCCAGCGCGATCGCATCGTCCAGAGACAGGTAAAGCTGCCCCTCCCTCATTAGAGTTTTCAGTCGCGCGGTATCCTGATATCGGTTCGCCGGCACCTCCGGCGCCTGATACACCGCGCCCAGCTTATGCCAGAAACCGCTGTCCGATTCCTGTGCCGGCGCGGCGCAGGCAAATAGAGCTATCAGAAAAGCGCAACAAGACTTGTTCATATGGGAATCCCCTCTGAGCGATGCAACTGAGGAAACCGCGCGTGCAGGGCAACCATGGGCTGCGTTGCAGGAGTTGCCGGGCCTCCACGGTCGGATAACGAATCCCCGGCCGGCAACACAACATCGATTCACCTGGCCTGGCGACGCGAGGGTGCCGTATCCCTGGCAACCCTTGCTTTTACCATGGCACCCTCCTGAATGTCGTCGCCGGGGTTGATCACAAGTGACTCGCCACCCGCAAGCCCGGAGATGATCTCGGTTTGCGCACCGAAATCCCTGCCGAGCACGACTTTCTGATAATGGATGCTGCCGTCCTCGCGAACCAGGGCCACCTGGG
>JAFNAH010000267.1 GCA_017860075.1 Acidobacteriota bacterium
TACTCAATCTTCCTGGCGTCAGCCTGCCTGATCAGATGGAGCAGGACCGGCACCGCCGCCGCGAGGGTCCCCAGCAGGAAGAGAGGATTCAGTAGGCTCATGGTCGCGTCAGAATTCTGATCCGATCCTCAGCAGTTCGTATTGCCCCTGCTGTCCGCACACCTCCGCGGAGGCGGTGGACAGCCACTTTGTTCAGTAGAGGCGCTCGCGCCGGAGTAGATATGTGAACAGAGCGTGGTCAAGCGGCAACGCGGTATCGAGCAGCGCGTAGTCGATGCGTTCCTTCTGGCACTCCTTTTCGTAATTGGATACCTGGTCGCGGAATATGCGCGTGTACTCGGGTTTCAGCAATTCGGGAACCACGTGCATCTCGGCGCGGGTCTCCATGTCGACCAGCCGTGCGCTGCCTGCAAGATCGAAATCAAGTTCGACCGGATCGACCAGGTGGAAGACGATGACATCGTTCCCTTGATAGGAGAGCCGACGAAGGCCTTCCATGACCCGGGAGGGATCGTCGTAAAGGTCCGATACCAGGATGACGATTCCGCGCCGCCGGAGGCGCTCGGCTACGTCGGCGAGCGGCTTCAGGAACTCCGTCCGGTCAGCCGGACGGGTGCTCTCGATTGCATGCAGCACGGTGTTCAAGTGTCCGATGCTGCCGCGCGCGGGGATGAATTCCCTGATCCGGTCGTCATAAGCGGCAAAGCCGACGCCATCGCGCTGCTTGAACGCAAAGTAGCCGAGCGACGCCGCCAGATACTGCCCGTACTCGAGCTTCCGGATGCCGCGGCTCCCGTAAGCCATGGACCGGCTGCAGTCGAGGATGAGGTGGATCGAGGTGTTTGTCTCGCCTTCGAACTCCTTTACGAAGAATCGATCGAGGCGCCCGAACACCTTCCAGTCGATCTTGCGAATGTCGTCTCCCGGGCGATAGGGCCGGTACTCCGCAAAATTCACGCTGAACCCCAGGTGGGGCGATCGATGGAGTCCCGCCACGAAACCTTCAACCACGGTGCGGGCAACGAGTTCCAGGCTCGAGATCCGGGTGAGCACCACCGGGTCGATGAAGCGTATGGGTTGCGGTGTGGAGGGGTTGGTGCTCGCCATACCTGACTCACAACCCCGATTTCGGAACGGGAACGGCTTCGAGCAGCTTCCGGATGATCTCGTCCCTGGTCACCCTCTGCGACTCGGCGTGAAAGTTGGTGAGGATCCTGTGCCTCATCACCGGGTACGCGAGCGCCTGTATATCCTCGATAGAGGCATTGAAGCGGCCGTTCAGCAGCGCTCGCGCCTTGGCTCCGAGAATCAGATATTGGCACGCCCGCAGGCTGGCGCCCCAGTTCACCCACTCCCGGATAAATCCCAGCCCCCCGTTCTGCTCGGGCCGACTGGCTCGAACCAGCGACACCGCGTAGCGCGCGACCGATTCCGGCACCGGGACGCGCCGGACAAGAGTCTGGTACTCCAGGATATCCTCGCCTGTGACGGTTCGGACGATATCAATCTGCTGATTTGCCGTCGTGGCGGTTACCACCTTGAGCTCGTCTTCCTTGTCCAGGTAGTCGATGATGATGTTGAACATGAACCTGTCCAGTTGTGCCTCAGGCAGCGGGTAGGTGCCCTCCAATTCGATCGGGTTCTGAGTCGCGAGGACAAAGAACGGCCTGTCCATCAGGTAGGTTTGTCCTTGTACCGTGACCTGGAGCTCCTCCATCGCCTCGAGCAGCGCGGCCTGAGTTTTCGGCGGGGTGCGGTTGATCTCATCTGCAAGCAGGATATTCGCAAAAATGGGACCCTTGACGAAAACAAGCTCACGCCGCCCTGTGGTCACGTCCTCCTGGATGATATCCGTCCCCGTTATGTCAGCCGGCATGAGATCGGGCGTGAACTGGATACGCTTGAAGCGCAGATCGAGTACGCTCGCCAGCGTTTTGATCAGCAGAGTCTTCGCCAGGCCCGGGACACCCGTGATCATCGCGTGTGCACCCACCATCATGGAGATCATGACCTGCTCGACGACTGCATCCTGCGCGACGATGACCTTCCGCAGTTCCTGCAGGATCCGGCTGTAACTTCGCTTCAGTTTTTCCACGCCTGCCGCGTCATCGACGACGGGCTGCGACTGCGTTTCCATCACTGGTTCCGATCCTTTCAAACGACCGTCTACTGGAACTGTACCAGAACCATACCCCCGCACCCAGAGGGGGCGGGCCCGCTACGGCGCCACTCGGTTCAACTCGAGGAGCAACTGCTGCGCGGGCCGGAAAGTCGGCGCTATTTCGAGCGCTCGAAGGACCTCCTTCCGGGCCTCCGGCTTCCTGCCCAATGCCATCCACGCCTGCGCCAGCCCGCAGTGAGCCGCGACCGGGTCCGGCGGGTTCAACGCGAGCAGCACCTGGTAGGCCGCGGCAGCGGCGGACCAGTCCCCGGCGGCGGCAGCGCATTCGCCGAGCGTCTTCCGGGCAGGCGCGTCGTAAGGATTGATGTAACTCGCCGTCTCGAGCACGCCGGCTGCGGCCTTCCAGTCCTTCCGGGCGCGATATATCTCCGCCGCCCGGGTCAGGGGGAAAACGGCCTCACCGTCGTGGCTCGACCAGCCGGACAGCTGTGCCAGTGCATCATCCTGCCGCTTCGCCTCCTGGTAGATTTCGAAAAGCAGCCTGTAGGTGCCTCCGTCCTCGGTATATTCGGGAAAGATCTCCTGGGCCCTCTTGAGGTAGAGCTCGGCCGCGGCGAATGAGCCCTGTTCTTTCTCGAGCGATCCCAGGCGCAGGTTCGCGAAAAAGTCGTCCGGATTTGACGCAAGGATCGCCGCGAGCGTCTCCCTGGTACCCTTTTGGCCTGATGTGTCTGCGTGCGTGAAGTCCAGGTTCCGGGCCAGGTCACGCAGTCGGGCATCGAGGTATCCGGCATATTCACTCTCGAGCGTCCGGGAGTCCCAACCGAGGCACTGGCGGAAAACTTCGTCGGCAGACTTACCCTGCCCGAAAAGGAGAAGCGTCTGCCTTATCCTGTCAGGGCCGAAGCGTTTTTCGATCAACTCGCAAAACAGCCCTGCCTGGTAGTACGAGAACGCGACCTGTTCCGGGAACTGCGGACGCATCATGCCCCGGTTCAGCTCGCTTACTTTGAGGATTCTTCCTTCCTTGTAGGCTCTGATGAACTGAGCGGTCAAGCCATCGCCCCAGCCGGGCCGGGCGCGGTGTTCCTCGTGGACCGATATGCCCTCGGAATACCAGCGGGGGATGTTGTGGTTGGTCATCTGGAGCGTGATCACGTGAGCGTATTCGTGCCACAGGGTAGATCCCCAGTTGAAGGATCCGGCCTTCCGCGCGCGAGGCGAATCCTGCGCTATCACCGTCCCGAAACACACGCCCAGAGCGCCCAGGCTGGGCAGCCCCAGTGTCCGAACCGCAAAGCCGCCGTGGTCGGGGAAAAGCTCGACCCGGATCGGGCCGGCCGGGTTGAACCCGTACCGGGCAGCCAGTCCGGCATAGGCTTCCTCGGCCAACCGCGTCGCAAACGGAGCGAGAACCGGCCCGTCTTCCTTCGACATCACGAAAACGAAGTGAGCGCTCCGGGCGCGAACGAACTCGTCCATCTGGTCCAGGAGATCCAGCGTGTTGTAGGCCCAGACGTTGAATGGATCGCCCCGGAAAGCCCGTTCGGTCGCCTCCCTGCCCTCCTCCATCTCACCCAGCCGCAGGAGATTCATTCCCAGGCCGGCGTGGGCCGCCCACAGTTCGGGATCCAGCTGAACAGCGCGCCGCTCCCGTTCCACTGTCTCGCGGTACTTCCTGCGCATCACCAGGTTCTCCGCCAGAGTGTGATAGAACAGCCCGCAGGACGGGTTGATGCCGAGCGCCTTCAGCTCAGTCGCCGCATAGCCAGCCAAATCACCCGTGGACTGTTGACAGGCAGCCAACAGGCTCAGCGATTCAAGGTTCGCCGGATCGATGGCCAGTGCGCGGCGG
>JAFNAH010000268.1 GCA_017860075.1 Acidobacteriota bacterium
CTTCAGCCGACACCGCCGGGTTGACCCCAGATGAGGCAAAGAAAGGGTAGCACCGTTCGGGCTCATAAAGACTAACGGCTTGGCTCGCATGCTCGACTGATCGACTGAAGGAGCCCTGATGGAACAGCGAACAGGCGAGGAGGTCGTGTGACTCGACCAGGAGTGAGCCCGAGCAGTCGTCTGGGACCTCGCGCAGGTAGTCTTCCAAAAGAACCTGCGACTGCCGGTAATCGCCTCGAACCTCGAAGACAGTGGCCAGGCCGACCTGAACCGCAGCGTGCCGCAACTGGTCTTTCAATTGCTCGGACAGTTCCTTCGCGCGCTGATATGCTATCTGCGCCTCGGGCGACCCCCACCCCTGGACTGCCATCAGGGCCGGGGCGAGAACCTCGTGAAGGGCCAGCTCATGTTCGGCACTCTCGACGGACTCGGGCAGTCTCCCCAGGAGGCGCAGAGCCTGCTGAATGAGTTCTACCGCCTCTCGGTATGCACTCCGTGCCACAGCCTGCTCTGCAGCGTACCGGAGATACTGAACTGCGCGCGGCACCTCTTGTCCTTCGACAAAATGAACCGCGAGCTCCGCTGCCAACTCACGCGCCTGAGCTCCATAGCCTGCCTCTATCCTCGCGCCGATCCGCGTATGCAGCCGGGCCCTCCGGCGAGGTGGGATGCGGTCATATAGAATCTCCCGGTGCAGGTCGTGCACGAAAGCGTAGCACGCGGAAACGGTCCCGTCCGGCCAACCCGACCTTCCACAAGGGCTCAGAAAAAGGCCCTGCCTCGCCAAGGCGTCACAGCCGTCTTCAATTTCCTCCTCCGTTCGCTCAACGGCGGCCGATACCGCAGCCGCGGTAAATTCTCTCCCGGCTACACTCGCCGCCTCCAGGATCGCCTGCTCGCCAGGGCTGATCGTAGCCAGTTGCTGGTCTATGAGCCCCCGCAAGGTGTCTGGAACGTCCAGGCTCAATTCCTCCGGTGGTCTCTCCAAAAGTCCAATGGGCAACCAATGGTCAACTACATTGATAAGGAATAGCGGGTTTCCCTCCGTCCGGTTGTGAAGCACATGTGCCAGGCCAGGGGGAATCTTCCCATGATTGAACCGCGACGACAGGTACTCTTCGACACCTCCTTCATCGAGGAAGGGCAGGGAAAGCTCTTCGCATGCCCCACGCGCACGCAACTCCTGAATCAGCACGTAAAGCGGGTGTCCGCGGAGCTTCGCGTCGCAGGGACGATAGGTGCCGATTACCAGCAGGCGGGCCGGCTCATGACGACGTGCCAGGCACGCGATCAAGTCCACGGTTGAGTAGTCAGCCCAGTGAAGATCTTCCAGTACCAGAAGCAGTGGCTTGCCGGCAGTCAGGACCTCCACAGACTCGACCATTTCTCGGAGCATTCGGTCCCGTGTCGCACCCAATACTATCGGCTGCAATCCCTCGAGCTCGTTACCGCTCAGGAGCCATGGCATCTGAACCAGCCATGTCGGAGCACAACGCGCAAGGAACTTGACCAGGTCCTCTCCGGCTGGTTCTCTGCACATGCGGCTGAGCCCCTCCAGTACCGGCATATAAGCTTCCCCGGGGCCGTGGTGATCCAGGCATTGACCATAACCGAACCAAAGCTCTGTCTTGCTGCGCGCCTGCGCAACGAAGGCGTCGACCAGAGCGGTTTTGCCGATCCCCGCCTCGCCGCTTACAAACACCACCTGACGATGTCCGCCCAGCGCCCGCTCGAGGTAGTGATCGAGGAGTTCCAGCTCCTTCCGACGCTGTGCAAGGTGGACGACAGCAGGCTTTATTGGGGGAAGACAGAATTCGAGCCGGGGCCCGGATTCGCGGTGCTGGACCTCCCGGACCCCGGCGACAAACCGGTACCCTTGGCCCGGAACGGTCTCGATGTATTTCTGCCCGGTAGCGGGCTCACCGAGAGTCTTGCGCAAAGCCGAGATGTTGTGAGCAAGGTTGCCCTCTTCTACAACAGCGTCCTGCCAAATGCTGCGGATCAACTCATCTTTGTGGACAAGGTGCCCGTGCGCTTCCAGGAGTACACAAAGGGTCTCGAAGATCTTGGCGCGCAAAGTGATCGGCTGTCCTTCCCGAAGCAGTCTGCGCTCCCTCGGATCGAGCCGAAAGGGCCCGAACTCGTAAACGACGTTCGCTTTCCCACCCGCACCCATGCAGCAAGTTTAAGGATAATTCCATAAGAATTCCAGACGCACTAAAGGACTCGCCCACCCCCGTTGCCGGATAATCAGGACGCGGTGGATGGCAGGCGGTGATCTTTGGAAGGAGGCGCAACACAACGACCTGTTCACAGGGAGCATGGATGATGAGCCGCATCGAAGGAATCCAAATCGTCGGGGCGAGACTCGCGGCAATGCTCGCATCGACCAGGGTCATCGAAGACTCACGCTCGCGCCTGCCACGAATGCTGCAGAGCCTGTCGCCCACACGCTCTACAACCGTCCTGGCTCATAGGTCAGATGGCGGTGGCAATAGCAATCACCTAGCGGAAAGGAGAAACAATGCCTCAATGGAGACCTGATCAAACGTTCTATCCTTCACCCAGGATGGCGATGCAGGCGCCTCCGGAGTCAGTGGCCTTTGTGGCTGTGCTCGACCCGAAGCGCACCAAACCGGACGCGCTGGCGATAGCAGACGTCGCCCCGGGCTCCAAGAATTACGGTCAGTTGGTCGGCCGCGTGGACATGCCCAATCCTGGCGATGAGCTACATCATTTCGGATGGAATGCGTGCAGCTCCTGCTTGTGCCCGTATTCGCCTCATCCTCACATGGAGCGGCGTTACCTTGTGGTGCCGGGAATGCGATCGTCACGCATCCATGTTATCGACACGAAGCCCGATCCGCGCCAGCCAAGGATCGTCAAGGTAATCGAGCCGGAGACCGTCATGCGCAGAACCGGTTACAGCCGGCCGCACACCGCGCACTGCGGACCCGACGGAATCTACCTCAATGCTCTCGGCTCGCCGGAGGGCGAAGGCCCGGGCGGCATCTTCATCATGGACCCGGAGACATTCGAAGTTCGTGGCCGTTGGGAACTGGATCGTGGCCCGCAGCACCTGGCCTACGATTTCTGGTGGCATCTGGGCTGCGACACCATGATCACCAGCGAGTGGGGTACTCCCAGAATGTTCGAAAACGGGGTGAATCCCGAATTGCTGCTGGCCGGGAAGTACGGCCACCAGTTGCACGTGTGGGATCTGCGTCGTCGTCGCCATCGCCAGGTAATCGACCTGGGCTCCGAACAGCAAATGGTCCTGGAGCTGCGCCCCGCGCACGATCCGGCTGAGGCTTACGGATTTGCGGGCGTCGTGACTTCACTGAAAGATCTCTCGGCGTCGGTTTGGCTCTGGTACAGAGACGGAAACGGCACCGGCGAGTTCAAGGTGCGAAAGGTGATCGAGATTCCTGCCGAACCGGCCGAACCCGAAAAGCTTCCGCCACTTTTGAAGGGCTTCAAGGCCGTCCCGCCGTTAGTCACGGACATCAACCTCTCGCTCGACGACCGATACCTCTACGTCTCCTGCTGGGCGACCGGCGAACTGCAGCAGTATGAGGTGTCAGATCCGTTCAGCCCAAAGCTCACAGGTTCGGTGAAGATCGGCGGCGTCGTGCGGCGCGGTTCCCATCCGGGGAAGCCGGGCGCAGCACTCAATGGAGGACCTCAGATGGTGGAGATCAGCCGGGATGGGCGGCGCGTCTATCTCACCAATTCCCTCTACTCCTCCTGGGACGAGCAGTTCTACCCGGACGGTATTCGCGGCTGGCTGGCGAAAATCAATGTCGGCGAGAACGGAGGCATGAGCCTCGATCAGGATTTCTTCCTGGAGTTCGATGGAATGCGCCCCCACCAGGTGCATCTCGAAGGTGGGGATGCTTCTTCGGATTCCTACTGCTACTCGGGGTGAATTATGGAAATTCAACACTTGTTACCTCTAACCACGATCCTGCTG
>JAFNAH010000269.1 GCA_017860075.1 Acidobacteriota bacterium
CGAGTGGTCGTCATAAGCGGTGGCCAGCAGGTGGTACGTACCTGCCGGCTGCCAGCGCAGGTTCGCGTAGAGCTCGTCCTTGGGCTGAGGGAGTTTCACCTTGTACCCCTGCGTGATCGGGTGATCTGAGTCGCGGATGTCCACCACGAAATCGTGGGCGGCGGAATGATGGCCCTGATCCGGCCGCCAGTTGCCCGCGCACATCTTCTCGTATTCCTGCCATCCGTCGAACGCCGCCACAGAGAAGTGATAGATGACAACGCCGCGGCCGTTGCGCACGTAATCGAGGAATGCGTTATCGGCGCGTTCGCCCCATCTCAGGGCCGGGTTGCGGCGGTCGAAGTAATTGAGGATGACCACGTCGTACGGAGCGAGAGTCTCCGGCCCCGCGCCGCGGAATTCCTCGGTGATGCGGACTTCGAATCGGCCCGTGTCTTCGAGCGCCTTTCTCAGGAGCGGGCTCACGGTGCGCCAGTCGTGCCCGTTCTGGCCGGTGATGATCAGCGCCTGAATCTTCGCCGGGGCAGTCTGAGCCCACACCTGTGCCTGGAAAGCCGCCAATACGACTACGATCAACATTCTGAGTATCAACATAGCGATCTCCTATAGTTTTGGGGACAGGCTACTCAACCTCGAAATTCAGTCCCGATTCTGGAGTTCTTAAGAAGCGAGTTTACTGCCGGCCGCTCCGGGAATTTCGAGGTTGAGTAGCCTGTCCCCAAAATTCGTGCTCCAGAGCCGGTCGTGAGAGCGCTCGTTGTCCCATTCCGGTGTCGGCGGGAAGTATTCCTTTGCGGGATCCTTCAACATCCGTTTCACGGCGTCCTCGTTCAGCTCAACGCCGAGTCCCGGCGAGTTCGGGACCGGCACAAACCCATCCTTGCCCATGAACGGCTTCGCGGGACCGTCCGCCACGGTCTCGTACTCCTTGTCATCGACGCCGTGGTGCTCCATGACGAGGAAGTTCTCGGTCGCCGCGGCGCAATGGACGCTGGCAAACATGGTGACAGGACCGCCGGCCATGTGAAGGGCCATGGAAATGCCGTTCTTCATCGCATAGTCACCGATCTTTTTCGTCTCGAGCAGCCCGCCTGAAGTCGCAAGATCCGGGTGGATCGCAGACACGGCCTTCCGGTCGATCAGTTGCTGGAAGCCGTCCAGGAGGTATATATCCTCGCCGGTCAGGATCGGCGTGTTGCACGAGTTCTTGAGCTGGATGTATTGATCCACGTACATCCAGGGCACCATGTCCTCGTACCATGCGAAATTGCACTTATCCAGCCGCTGCGCGAGCTTGATGCCGTCCTCGATCCCGAAGTGACCGTAGTGATCTGTCGCGATCGGGATCTCCCACCCCACGGAATCCCTCACTTTCACGCAGTAGTCCTCGTAAAGCGAAAGGCCCTTGTCGGTGACACGAATGCCGGTGAACGGGTGAGGCTTGTTGGTCCATTCCCAGTTGGCATCGCCATACTGCTGAAACGGATCCACCCCCTGCCCCTTCGGCCAGGTCACAGCGCCTTCAATTCCCTGGAGCAACGAGATCGGCACGTCCATCTTGAGGAACGTAAAGCCCTGTTCGATGCGTCCCTTCAACCGCCGCGCCTGCTCCTGCGGGTCTTTGACGAAGGGCGTGTCGGCATAGAGGCGGATTTTATCCCGGAACTGCCCTCCCAGCATCTGCCAGCAGGGTACTCCCCACGCTTTCCCCGCAAGGTCCCAGCAGGCCATCTCGATCGAGACGACTCCCCCGGCCTGTCGGGCGTGGCCGCCAAACTGTTTGATCTTTCGGAAGATCTTGTCGACGTTGCAGGGATTCATCCCCAGGATGCGGCTCTTCAGCATGAGGGCATAGGTGGGGCTGGCTCCGTCTCTGACTTCGCCGTATCCGTGCAGGCCCTGGTTGGTGTCCAGGCGCACGACCCAGTGGCCGCGTATTCTGCAGACGCGCAGGTCGGTGATCTTGAGCTGTGACGGCTGTGACGCGGTCTTCACAGTCTGTGCGACCGCCTCGTAGTCTTCCGCGGTGACCAGAATGCCCGCGCACGCGGCGGTGCCCACGCCGACGGCCCTTCGCAAGAACGATCGTCTCGAATCAAGATGAACGGTATTCAATGTAGATTCCTCCTTTGTGCAAAGCCGGGCGCCGGCATCGGTGCGCGGCCCTCGGGTATTCTACTGCGAGAAGCACTGGATCTACGCGATTCTTCTTCAGAGAGGCGACATGCAGGTCCGGTCAGTTAGACCGAACCCTGATCACTGAAAGGTCAGGTCTAACAGACCTGACCTGCTTTGGGCTCGGATCGTGCTCCGGGAAATGAAACAGCAGAAGTTGATCTAGGAACCGGCGGACCTCGCGACGTCACGCAGTCGATTCCAGGCTGTCTGTTCCAGGTCGGCGATCGCCAGCAACGGCTCTTTGATTTTCGCAAGCTGGGCAGCGGGATCATCGCGCTCGGAGGCGCGTTTGAATATCCCAGCCACTTCCTGCCAGCGGTCCCCGATCTGCCGGAATTCTTCTCCCAGCGCGACCAGCTCGTTCCTTCCAGTGATCCCGGCCGCCTCTATCAGGTAGCGCCCGTACATGTAGCGGAAAAGTCCGCCTCCGGTGCCGCCGGTCGCGTCAATGAAGATGAAGCAGTTGAAGCAGGCCCGCCGCAGCTCTTCGATACCCATGGACTCAGGCCATTTCACGACGCGAGCGGCTGCCTTGCGGATTCCCTTGATCCCGATGTTGGTTATGGGCGGCTCCAGCATGGGGATAGCGGCTTCGCGCAAAGACAGGATCACCTCGGCAGGCTTCGGCGGATGGAATCCGCTGAAATCATAACGATAAAGGCGGTTCCTGGGTGGAAACGGCTTCCAGGCGGAGGCGCGTGCCTTTCGCAGGTCATCCCACGAGACCGTGTGAAGTTCCTGATCGCGGTCGGCGACCAGGACCTGCCGTGTTTCGGGATCGAATCCCGCGACGACAATTACGTGATAACCGAAATGGTACTCCTGGCCGAAGTCGAAATATGGAAGGTATCCCATGTCCACCTGCAGCATCGCGGGTTGACCGGCCTCGAGAAGGTCGAGCAGAGCCTTTTCCGCCTTGGGCACACTGCTGGTGAAGTAAGAAGTCTGTGTGACCCCGAGCCTCCGGCTCGCCGTTTTCTCCAGCCCCTCCTCGTCGGCGCGTCCGACATTGGCGCGCCCGCCCATGAAGGGATCGGCCCCTTTCTGGTGCCAGTAGACGAATCCAACCCCCGCGCCCAGACCCAGGAGCATGTCCTCGGTCACGGGGCAGCCGTGGAAGTCGAAGAGGTGCAACATCGAACCGGTGACGCAATGGTGGGTAACCAGCGATCTGAATCCGGGAAACGGCTGTATGCTCATTTATGTTTACTCCAGAACGACCAGTTCATAATCCCGCAGAACAGGTATGGTGAAGACCGTGCGGGCACCCGCTTTGCGCAACGGCAGCGCGCCGGGGGTTCTCACGGTGTGCGCCCGCAGGTAGTTTCCGGCAACCTCTATATTAATGTTGTGCATCGGGACCGGCGCGAAATATCCCGTCTGCGAATGGCCTGTGAGGTTGACCAGGTGCACGAGCCTGCGCGTGCCCTGCTCCATGAAGGTTACTTCGACGAGCGGGTGCGCGTCCGTCTTCAATTGGGGTTCCGGCAGCAGAGTAGCCACCAGATCGCGAAACAGCCCGGCGTGAGCGGGCAGGCTGTGCCTGTAGTACAGGGCTCCGAGGTCCCATGGCACCCAGGTGACGACGCCCTTCCCGATCGTCGCGGTGATCACGCCCGGCGTCGCCGTGTCTTTCATGTCGACATGGATCTTCTCGGGCGGCCCGAACATCGACGGTGGGACGAGCGAGAGCGATCGGGTCCCGTCGCCCTGGAGTTCGGTGAAAGGGCCGTTGAGCATCAGCAGGTCGGTGTCGTGCAGTGAAGGGTAGAGCGCGTGATCGCGCACGCGAATAGGAGCAATTGCGCGGGTGCGCCGTCCGTGGCCACGACGAGATCAAACCCCCGCGCGCCCAGCCATCGCATGTTGTCGCACACGGCAAACGGCAGGTGCCCCTCGGTGAGCAGTCGGAAGACGCCGCGGTAGGAAGCCTCGTCGACCTCGCGACCCCCTGCATCCCCGAGCAACAGGACGCGGGCGGCACTGCGTTGCCCGGCGTAGTATTGCTCGTTCGCGGCGGCCCAGCGGAAGATCGGTTTCGCGGTCTCGTAGGCCTGGCGATCCTGCAGGTCCAGCGTGCCGTTCACTTCGAAGGTCAGGGCGCCCCCGTTCGCCAGCTGTTGCCACATGCGCGTCGCGATCTCCTCGCGCGGCACGGTGGCAAAGCGCCACCAGTAGTCGACGAACTGCATGTTGAGGTCGATCGCCATTTTCTCCGGCTCGCTGTTGCGGGCCCGGTTGACGTTGTCGCTGGCGCTGAGCGGCCACAGCGGCAGCGGACGGCGCACCGCCGTGTTCGATTCGGACATGATGCCGTCGGTCAGGTCCTGCATGTAGTTGAAGTAGCCTGCCCGGGGGCGCATGCGGCGGATCAGGTCCCCGATTTCCTTCGATACCTCGCGCGCGCATGCGTTCATGAAAGCGCGATACTCGTCGTCGGGCTTGTCGGGAATGTCGCGCCCGGAAACGCGCCGGTACCGGTCGCGGCAAGCGTCGCAGTGACAGAGGCCGACCGGTTTGCCGTCGTAGTCGGTGAACTGGTTGCCGAACATATTGAAGAAAAGACCGTCCACGTCATACCGCTCCAGGCCCTCGGCGAGGATTTTCATCGCCTGCCCGCGGTAGTAGCCGCCGTTGATGCAGGTGGAGTAGAGTCCGTTATAGATCACGGGCGAGCCGTCGGCCTTGCGAAAAAACCACTCGGGGTGTGCGTCGTAGGCGGGCTTCGGAGTCTTGCTCAGATCGTATCGCCCGACTACCCGTATGTGCCGCGCGTGGGCCTCCCGGAGGAAGTCGCCGAACATGTCTCGTCCGGCGGGCAGATACGCGCTTGGATAATGGAACGCCACCCGTGTCGGATAATAAGCACAGATGCCGCCCATACCCATGAGCACGACGTTGGCGCGCATGTCGGCAAGTTGCCCGGCGTGGCGGACCGGGTCAAGCGCGGCGTCCGTCTCACGCAGGTTGGTCTGCACCCAGCGGACCGGCTCCGTCATCCACCAGCCTTGCCCGGCGGCGGGCTTGACGAGAAGGGGAGTCAACAGGAGGCAACTCAGAAGAACTCGCATCGCGACCTCGGCTGGATCTGA
>JAFNAH010000270.1 GCA_017860075.1 Acidobacteriota bacterium
CAGATGCTCAACGTGATCGCGGAACTGCTCAAGGCGAAGTATGAGAACGAGGATCTGGCGAACCTCTTCTCCGGAGCTTTCACGAGAGCGCTGAACCGGGCGAGGACCGAGCGCAGCACCCGCCCGTAGCCCGGCAGTCTGGTATATTGGACCGGACCCCTTCTCGACGGATCGGGAACCGCACCGGCGTCGGGCAGGGAGCTCAAACGCGTCGGGCAAGCCAGTCCATCGCCTCCTGCTGTTTGTAGTCAGCTACGCCGAGGATTTCGACACCGAGGCTCTCCCGGGCCAGCCTTTGACGAAACAGGCGGATGAAGACACCGACACCGGGCTGGTGCCTGTCGTCGAGCCAGGTCTGTGTTACTCCACAGGACGGGCTGCCCTCTTTGCCCAGGATTCCCAGCACATCGAATCCCTGTAGCTGGTACTCCCTGATCTCATAGATGAGATCGTCGATGAGCTCATGAAGATGTCTGTGGCCCTCCGCGGTCTCAAGCCCTTCCCTGACGGTCACGCGTCCCAGCCCCAGCACCCGGAGCTCGGGGCAGGGCATTTGAATGATGCCGATCCTGTGCCCTTTCAGCCAATCAACCAGGGGCTCGAACATGGCCGGGAAATCGGCCGCCGTGGTGATTCTCGCATTCTGGTTCAGCATGCAGTGAGACACAAGGACTACCTTCCGGCTTCGAATCCGATCGAACTCGCGCCGGACCCGGTTCTCTTCCGGCAATGACCACCTCTGTTTGTCCGCCGGTCTCCCTTCAGCAATCTCAGGACAGTGTGCGCCGGACGTTGAAGCGAGACCTGCACCGCCCAGCAGGAAGCATCTCCTGTCTACCGAACCCGGTTCTTTCATGCGTCACCTCCTGCGCGGGTGTTATGCGGAACAGGGTGAGTCCCGGACTCACGCCTGCAACCCGGCGATCACGATTTCCAGGAATTCCCGAGCCCGGCGCGCCAGGGCATCCACACCCGCAGGATCCGTGGGGCGCGGGATTACCGGTGCGAAAATATTCTCGCAGCAGAGCGGCATCTTCAGACCGGTGAAGGCCACGGTATGGAGCAGCTTGTAGTGATCAATCTCCCCCAGCCCGGGTCCGCAATCCTCGTCTGCAGGAAAGTTGCGGTGGTCCTTGATGCAGAAGCTCCGGATTTCTTCCGCGCACTTCTGAATGTCGGCGATGGGATCGACATCGAGGTAATCCATGACGTTGCCTGCGTCATAGTTCACCCTGACTCCTTCGTCCGCCACCTCGCGCACGATTTCGGCACAAGCCGCGCCGGTGCCCGTGTTGCCGCCATGTTGTTTGATCACGATCATCACTCCCTGATCACGGGCGATCGGCCCCAGCTGCTTGAAGCGTTCTATCCAGAGTCTGCGGTCGCTGCCCCCGGTATGACCGAACGTGAGCACATGGGGAACGCCGGCAGCGGCCGCCTGGCGAAGCCGGCTGGTGAGGATTTCCACGGCATCCTTAGCTTCCGGATAGACTCCGGAGAACATCATCAGAGGAGCCAGTCCCAGATCGCGACACCGGGCTGCCAGGTCTTTGGCCCTGGCGGGAGGGGCGTCTGGTGCAACTACGGGAACCTCTTTCCCGTCTCTCTCACGGTGAGTGGTGCCCCAGGCAACGTAGCTGTATCCCGCGGACTTGATGCCCGTGAGAGCGCGCTCCAGGGGGAATTGAGCGTAAGGCAGGGTCATGCAGGCAATCTGGAATTGCGTGGGCTTCTTCTTTTCAGGGAGAGCGGTCCCCGGCCGGGCGGACAGGCTGTGCCAGGCCATCGCCGGCAGGCTTGCCAGCCCGGCTTTCAAAATGACACGGCGATGAATGCGGGGTGAATTTGTGCTTTCACAGGTAGACATGGCGCACCTTTGATGTCCTTCATTTCGAGATCGGATCTCCAGGTCAAATGAACTGCGTTATTCCCGGCATGGCGACAGATGGCGTCGGAAGGGGGCCCCACTCCAGCTTCTCGGGCGTCAGATCCTCTGCGGAATTAACCGCCTGGTCCCAGGTGATCGATTGCCCGGTGTAGGTCGCCATCCGGCCCATGATGGCGAGCATGGAACTCCTGGCCATGTACTCGCCGTTGTTGATCGGCTTGCCGCTGCGGATGCTGGCGAACAACTCGTCGTGCTCAGTCTGGTAGATGTTGTTGTCCGGGCCGGAATACTTCCAGGTCGTTCCGGCTGTGATAGTCATGTCCTCTTCTGAGAGATGAGCATGACCTTTGGCGCCCAGGAGGTCGCAGCTCATATCGCCATGACATCCGGGCTGCTGCCGGCAGTTGCTGAAAAGCCTGGTGCCGTTGGCATATTCATAAACGACGGAATGGTGGTCATAGATGTTGCCGTATTCGGGTCCGACGCGGACCTGCCGGCCGCCCATGCCGACGGCGCGAACGGGATATTCGCCTTTCATGATCCAGGAGCAGATGTCGAGATAGTGGACGTGTTGTTCGACGTTGAAATCGCCGGACAGCCAGGTGAAGTAGTACCAGTTGCGCATTTGCCATTCCATGTCGCTCCACTTCGGCTGCCTCGGTTTGACCCAGATGGATCCCCGATAGTCGTTGGCCATGAGCGCCCGGATTTCGCCCAGGGCCCCGTCATGGATTCGTTGAATGCTTTCCTGAAAGCCACGGGAGAAACGAAGGCAAAGGCCCGAAACAATCGAGAGCCTCTTCTTGCGCGCTTCCTCGCAGGTTGCCAGGACAGACCGGATACCGGGGGCGTCGACCGCCACGGGTTTCTCTGCGAACACGTGCTTCCCGGCCTCGACGGCGGCCTTCAGGTGCCGTGGCCTGAACTGCGGCGGTTCGGCCAGCAGGACCACGTCGACGCCGCTCCCGATTACCTGCCGATACGCATCGAATCCGACGAAACAACGATCTTCCCGGACATCGATTTTCGCTTTGACGGCACTGTTTTCCTTGAGCCTGGCCAGGCTGGACTGCAGACGATCTGCGAAGGCGTCGCCCATGGCCACGAGTCTCACGTTCTGATCGGCGTTCAGAGCCTCGGCTGCTGCGCCTGTACCTCGATCACCGCAACCGATCAGGCCCACACGCAAAAGGTCGCTTCCGGCCGCGTGAGCACTTCGTGACAGGAATTCGTTCAATGAGGAGGCTCCGGCCAGGATCCCCACAGAGGAGGTCTGGAGAAACCGGCGACGTGATGGGGAGGCAGAATTTGGAGCACTGGAGGTGGAAATCATTGCGGTTCTCCTTATGTCTTCTATAGCGGGTACAATTCAAACTTACGGAAAAGGATCTCGAAACCCTCGGATTCGAGAAGAATCTTCCCAGCTGCAGGAAAAACGTTGTAGCACTCGTTGACGGTGACGTTGTTGACGATGGCGGTAATACGGTCTCCGCTGCAAACACATTCCACTCGAGTCCACTCTCCCAGCGGACTTTCCACGTCGTTCCGGCCGCGCGTGTCGATCAATTCCTTGAATTCGGGGTCGTGCAAAGACCACCAGAATTGCCTGTCCGTATAGACGGTGGGCTTGCCCCCCTTTTTCCAGCGTGTGTTTCCGTCCGGCCCCAGAATGGTGTCGCTGGTGATCGTCACCGGAACCCTGGAACCGTCCCGGTTCTTGCCGCGGATGACGATGAAATCGCCGACGCAACCTTGAGCCACCTGGCATTCGATCGAAGACATCCAGGGGCTGGGGTTGCCGTCCGGCCCGATGGCATGCAGCAGAATGCCGGAGTTTCTGACTGTCTCACTCCCGTATGTCTTCGATCCCCATTTGTACTCAACTACCAGGCGATAGTCCCTGTATTCCTCCCGGGTGGCCAGATAGCCGTCCTTTTCACCCGAGATGCACAGGCAGCTGTCTCGAACCGAAAAGACCCTCAATGGATCTTCATAGAGGGTGTCTTTGAGCCAGCCGTACAGACCGGTCAGATCCTTCCCGTTGAAGAGCTGGATAACATTGCCCCTGGGGCTGATGGGTGCC
>JAFNAH010000271.1 GCA_017860075.1 Acidobacteriota bacterium
CTCAGCAGCGACTCCGTGCTCTCCATCATCGAGGACAGCACGGGCGCACTCTGGATCGGCACGGATGGCGGCGGCCTCAACCGGTTCGACCGGGAAGCCGGCACCTTCTCGCGTTATGTGAACGATCCCAACAACCGTACCAGTCTCAGCAGCAACCGCATCTATTCCGTCTTCGAGGACCGCGCCGGCGTTCTCTGGGTCGGCACCTACGGCGAAGGCCTGAACAAGGCTGACCTGAAGAAAAAGGTCTTCCTCAGCTTCGTGAGGAATCCGAATGACAGCAACAGCCTGAACAGCGATATCGTCTGGTCATTTTGGGAGGATCGGTCGGGCGCGCTCTGGATCGGCACCAACGACGGCGGGCTGAACCGCCTTGACCCGGGCCGGCGCAAATTTGCCCGCTTCCGGCATGACCCCGGCAATCCTGACAGCCTGAGTCACGATTCGGTCCGTTCGGTGATTCAGGATCGCAGGGGCTCGTTCTGGCTGGCCACAAACGGCGGCGGCCTCGACAGGTTCGATCCAGGCACTTCGCGATTTACTCATCACCGTCACAACCCTGCGGACCCCGACAGTCTCAGCCATGACGAACTGCGCACCGTCTACGAGGACGGTTCGGGGATGATCTGGGTGGGGACATACGGCGGCGGCCTCGACCGCCTGGATCCCGGCACCGGCAAGTTCATCCATTTCCGCCACGACCCGGCCGACCCGCGCAGCATCAGCAATGATTACATACGGGCCATCTGCGAGGTTGATCCCGGCACGTTGTGGATCGGCACACACGGAGGGGGCCTCAACGGATATGACAGGGCCACCGGAGCCTTCACCCGCTACCAGAATGACCGCAACGATCCGCACAGCCTGAGCAACGACTACGTGTTCGCGATCCATCCCGACAGACAGGGGAATCTGTGGATCGCCACCTACGGCGGCGGGCTCAACAAGCTGGACCGCCGGACAGGCCGATTCACCCGGATCCGGAGGTCGGATGGACTGCCCGACGATGCGGTGTACGGAATCCTCGAGGACGGTGCCGGCAACTTGTGGATCAGCACCAACGCGGGGTTGTGCCGCTATAACCCTTCATCGGGCAGGTTCCGGAACTACACGGTCCAGGACGGCCTGCAGAGCAACGAGTTCAACGGGGGAGCGTATTACAGGAGTCCGAAAGGAGAGTTCTTTTTCGGCGGAGTGAGAGGGTTCAACGCGTTCATGCCGGACAAGATCCGCGACAATCCCTTCATCCCGCCGGTGGTGATCACCGATTTTCGACTATTCAACCAGGTTGTGCCCATCGGTGGAGTGTCCGGGCGGCACGGCATTCTCGAAAAGTCCATTACCTTCACCCCGTCCATCGAACTCTCGCACCGGGATCAGATCATTTCGTTTGAGTTCTCGGCGCTCCACTTCGCGTCACCCGGCAAGAACCAGTATGCCTACAGGATGGAAGGGCTGAACAACAACTGGATCGAAATCGGCTCCCGGCGCTATGTCATGTTCACAACCTTGCCCAGCGGCGAATATGTGCTCAGGGTCCGTGGATCCAACAGCGACGGGATCTGGAACGAGGAAGGGGCTTCGCTGAAGATCTTCATGCGGCCCCCGTGGTGGAAGACGCAGTGGGCCTTCGCCCTGTACGCTCTGCTGGTCGTGGGGGTATTCGCCTCCGTACTGCTCCTGGTCAGAGAGCGGGAACGGGAGAAAGCACAGGTGCAGCAGGCGAGACTCCGTGCCAATGCAGCGGAGATCCAGGCAAAACTTGTGGCCACCGAAGCGGAAGCCATCCAGGCCGAGAACAGGCGGAAGACGAAGGAACTGGAGGACGCGCGCAGGTTGCAGCTTTCGATGCTGCCGGAGTCCGTGCCCGAGCGTCCGGATTGCGAAATTGCCGTGTGCATGCACCCGGCGACGGAAGTCGGGGGCGACTATTTCGATTTCGGAGAGTCGAAAGACGGATCGCTCGTAGTGGCCGTCGGGGACGCGACCGGCCACGGCACACGGGCCGGGATCATGGTGGCAGTCATGAAAGGCCTGTTCAGTACGCTCGGAGAGGACCCGGACCTGAAGGGTTTCCTCTCCCAGTGCGACCGTATCCTGCGCAACATGAACCTCGAAAGCATGCTGATGGCGATGACGCTGATCCACTTGCAGCAGGGCAGGGTGCGGGCGTCCGTTGCAGCAATGCCGCCGGTTTTTCTCTTCCGGTCGGCGTCCGGCAAGGTGGAGACAATTCCCGTGGGCGGCATGTTCCTGGGATCGTGCATCAGTCTCCCGTACGAGGAGGTGTCATTCGACCTGTCGCCGGGCGACGTGATTCTCCTGATGACGGACGGCCTTGTGGAGCTGCACAACCCCAAGGATGAGATGCTGGATCTCCCAAGAGTCCTGGAGTGCTTCGAAAAAGCGGCGGCACTTCCTCCCAGAGTGATCATCGAACGCCTGGTAGCACTTGCGGATAATTGGCGTCAGGGCCGCCCGCAAAATGACGACATCAGCCTGGTAGTCATCCGGATGAAATCACCTGCGGCCGCCAGTAGATCCGGTCTGTCAGACCGGACCGGGCAGGGCTAACAGACCTGGCCTGCCTCTAAACCAGGCCGGTGAGGCGCTTCATCAGCGGCGCAGTGGCCGCATACAAGTTACGGTAGATTTCGTAATAACCGTCGTATGCCCGGCCTGCCTCCGCATCCGGCCGAACCACCGTACCCGCCCTAACCCAGCGGCTCACTTCATCGATGCCGGAGAACAATCCGATTCCCACGGCGGCGAGAAATGCGTCGCCATAGGCGGCGCCGATCCGCTGCTCGGGGACGTGCTGCTCGATGCCCGCGATGTCGCTCACAATCTGCATCCAGAGCCCGTTGCGGGTTCCGCCTCCCACGGCCATGATGCGTTCAGGGGCGGCGCCTTCCTCGCGCATCCTCTCAATGTTGTGACGGATGCCGAAGCCGATGGATTCGAGGAGCGCGCGATAGACGTCCGCGCGGGTGTGGTTCAGAGACAGCCCGAATATCACACCCCTGGCGTCCGGATCCAGGATCGGAGTGCGCTCGCCGGCGAAGTAGGGGAGCATCACCACGCCGTTTGCTCCGATGCGCGATTCCGCGGCGAGATCCGCGAGCGCTGCAAACGCATCCGGTCCTCCAGTCCCTTCGCGCTCGATCTCCTGCCGGGCGAATTGGTCGCGGAACCAGCGGGTCAGGCTGCCGGAGGTCGACATGCCGCCGGTGAGCACGTAAGTCCCCTTTTCAAGAAACGGCGCACACCAGAAACAGGGACTGGTGCAAAGCTGCCTCGTCCGCAGAATGAAGAAGACGCTGCTGCCGTACATGACCATCATGTCGCCGGGTTGCGCTATTCCTGCGCTGACAGCCTCGGCGGCAGCATCGGCTGTCCCGGTGATGACGGGAGTCCCCTCGGCCAAGCCCGTGAGCCTTGCCCCTTCGACCGAAACCCGGCCCGCGATGTCGCAGGTCCACATGATGCGCGGCAACTTCTCCGGGGGACACACATGCTCCGTCGTGTCTGCAGTCCAGCGGCAACCTGCCAGATCCACAAAAGGACTAAACCCGGCTGCATCGTAGACATCCAGCGCGGCGTCTCCGGTGAGGCGGTAAAGGAGGAACCCGCTGCCGTTTACCACCAGATGCGTTCTTTCCCATATGTCCGGTTCGCGCCCCCGGATCCAGAGCACCTTGGGAGCGGCAGACTGGGAGGAGAGCTGCACGCCCGAACTGCGGAGCGGCGCACTGCCGTCTATGACCTGCTGGAGCTGGCGGACTTCCTCTGTCGCTCGCGTGTCGATGCCGTAGAGGATCGCTTTGCGCAAGGGCCGGCCCTCGCGATCGATCGGCAGAATTGCTGGGGATATCGCACTGAGACCGATCCCGGCAACCTGCCCGGGCGAAATCTTCCCCGAAGTCATGAGTGAGTTCGTGATGCCGACGAAGCCGTGCCACCAGGCTC
>JAFNAH010000013.1 GCA_017860075.1 Acidobacteriota bacterium
GCCATGGCTCGGATGCGCTGCTTTGGCTTGCCTCGCGCGGCGGGGCGATGCAAGGCCGTCCCGATATCGGGGTCCGAATCGGCCTCGGTATCGTTATCGTTGGAGAACCAACTCAAGCCCCAAGTCCGTCGGCTGACCATGATTCCGAAAGCCCGATACCGATTGCGACGCAGATTCCGACGCCGATACCGAGGATGCCTCGCTGCTGGCCGGGTCTCAATGAGGAAGACTCTACGGACGGCCCCGGCATGATCTTGACCAGGCTACTCGAGCGCGTGCCTGAGCACCTCCGTCATCCTGTCAACCAGAATGAGCTTGAGATCGCGGCGCAACTCCTTCGGGATTTCCTCCAGATCCTTCTCGTTCTGACGCGGCAGCATTACGGTCCGTATGCGACCGCGGTGAGCTGCGAGAACCTTCTCCTTGACTCCGCCGATCGGTAATACGTCTCCGCGCAATGTGATTTCGCCGGTCATCGCGATTTCGCGCCGAACCCGGCGTCCGGTGCAGGCGGAGAGCAGCGCGACGGCCAGGGTGATGCCGGCAGACGGACCATCTTTGGGGATGGCACCTTCGGGAATGTGGATGTGAAAGTCGTGGGAGGTAAAGTAGTCCTCGCTGATCTTGTACTCGGAGGCGCGGGCGCGGGCAAAGCTCAGCGCGGCCTGGGCCGACTCCTTCATCACATTTCCCATCTGGCCGGTCAGAATCAGGTTCCCTTTCCCCGCCATAGCCTGGGCTTCTACAAACAGGATCTCGCCGCCCACAGGGGTCCACGCCAGGCCGGTTGCGATACCGACCTGGCTCCTGAGGAGGCGTTCCTCGGGCATTTTCGAGGGAGCGCCGAGAAATCGCGCGAGGTTTTTCTGCGTGATGATGACGCGGCGAGTCCTGCCTGTTGCATGCCTGACGGCAACCTTGCGGCAGATGCTCCCGATTTCTCTTTCGAGATTCCTGAGACCCGCCTCCCTGGTGTAGCCGCGAATCATGGCCCGCAGCGCCGGGACGGACAGCTTCAGGTCCTTCGCTTTCAGGCCCTGCGCCTCCACCTGTCGTGGAATGAGGTGCCGTCGTGCAATCTGCAGCTTCTCCTGTTCGGTGTAGCCGGACAGCCGGAGTACTTCCATACGGTCGAGGAATGCAGGCTGAATGGTGTCCAGTATGTTCGCTGTGGTAATGAAGAGCACATGCGACAAGTCGAAAGCCACACCGAGGTAGTTGTCCCTGAAGGTGCTGTTTTGCTCGGGATCGAGGACCTCGAGCAGCGCCGATGACGGGTCGCCGCGGAAGTCCGCCCCGATTTTGTCGACCTCATCCATCATGAAGACCGGGTTGTTGGATCCGGCCTGGTGAATCTCCTGGACGATCCTGCCCGGCATGGCGCCGACATAGGTACGCCGGTGCCCCCGGATTTCAGCTTCGTCATGAACTCCGCCCAGGCTCAAGCGGACAAAACGCCGTCCCAGCGCGCGCGCAATGGACTTGCCGAGTGAGGTCTTACCTGTTCCCGGCGGCCCCACGAAGCAGAGAATCGGGCCCTTGCTGTCCTTCTTGAGCTTGCGGACCGCGAGGTGCTCGAGGATGCGCTCCTTTATCTTCTCCAGCCCGTAGTGATCCTCGTTGAGTATTCTCTCGGCCTTGTAAAGGTTCAGGTTGTCCTCGGTCTGGAAGCTCCATGGCAGGCCTGCCATCCAGTCAAGGTAGGTCCGTACGATGGAGGTCTCCGCCGCCTCCGGGTGCAGTCGTTCGAGGCGACGGAGCTGGCGATCAAACTCCTCGCGCGCCTCCTTGGGCATCTTCACTTCGTCTGCCCGGGCCGCATACCGCCGGACGTCCTCCTGGAGTTCGTTGCCCTCACCCAATTCGCTCTGGATGGCCTTCAGCTGCTGGCGGAGGAAGTACTCCCGCTGGCCCTTGTCCATCTCATCCTTTGCCTGGCTACTGATCTGCTGCTGGACCGTGAGCAGTTCAATCTCGCGCGTCAGCAATTCGTGGATACGCCTCAAACGCTTCCAGGGATCCAGAATCGAGAGTATCTCCTGGGCCTCTTCCACCTTCAGCGAGAGGTTCGACGCGGCCAGGTCGGCCAGCCTGCCGGGATCCTCGAGGTTGGAAGCGATCACCATGACCTCCTGGGGGATGTTCCTGCCGAGCGAGGTCGCCTTCTCCAACGCCGCGTTTACGTTCCTTCGGAGAGCCTCCGGCTCCAGGCCCGGCGCCTCGGTCTTCGTCTCCTCCACGACTTCGATGCTGGCCTGAATGAAATTCTGCCCGGTCTCCCATTTGCGGACGTGGGCTCTCGATATTCCCTGCGCCAGGACACGCACCTTCTGGTCCGGCATTTTGAGCATGCGTATAACTACCCCTACGGTACCGATGTCGTACAAGTCCTTGGGAGTTGGATTATCGACATCGGATTGCCGTTGGGTAACGAGCAGAATCATCCGGTTGCGCGACAAGGCAAAATCGACCGCGCTGATCGCGCCCTCGTTGGAGACCAGCAGTGGAACGATCATGAAGGGGAACGTGACCATGCCGCTCAAGGGCACAACCGGGAGGGTATCCGGGATTTCGAGCCGCTCCTCCTGCCCGCCGTGTTGCTCGTGCTTGACCGCGTCCTCGCTCGCGTCCGACGTCGTCATGAGTGTTCAGCGTCCTTTCAGCTAGAGACGATTGAAGTTCAGGGCCGGAGTTTCATCTCTTCTTGCGCACAATCGGGATTTCCAAAACCCGACCTCGGCGGTCTACCAGCTTTGGCAGCTCGACGATCAAGACCCCGTTATCGAGTTGCCCGGTAGCCCGGCGCGCATCGACAACACTTTCGAGATTGATTTCTCGAAGGAACTTCCCGTAGCGCCTCTCGAGACAGTAGTAACACAGAAGCTTCTGCGAAATGTTCGGTTCGCGTTTGACACCGGACACCCTTACCACCGAGTCCTGGATGGTGAGTGAGATGTCCTCCAGGTCGACTCCGGGCAGTTCTACACGGATGGTATAGAGTTCGTTGGCTTCGCACAGGTCGACGTTCGGAAGCCAGGTGCCGAGCGTCAGGCTGTCAAGGAACGCTTCCGCTTCCATCAGAAGCTGTGCGGGATTGTTGAGGCTCGCTTGATGCGTTAGATTCTTTCTAGGTTTCGCCATGCTTCTTTTCAAACAGCTCGTTGATCTCAGTCATAAACTCCGAGACGTCCTCGAATTCCAGGTACACCGAGGCGAAACGGAGGTATGCCACCTTATCAAGTCGCCTGAGTTCCGACAAAAGTATCCGCCCCACTGCTGAAGACTCGATCTCATGATCCGGGCTTTCGTGGACCTTCTGCTCTACGAGGTCTACGAGTCGCTCGAGCTGCACCAGGCTGACCGGCCGCTTCTCGCACGCCTTGAACAAGCCATTCAGGATCTTGTGCCGATCGAACTTCTCCCGGCCGCCATCCTTCTTGATGACCATGTACGCGATTTCGTCGATTCGCTCATAGCTTGTGAAGCGACGCGCACAGTTCAAGCATTGCCGTCGGCGGCGGATTGAGTCGCCGTCACGGCTCTCGCGGGAGTCAACGACGCGATCCTTCAGAAACCCACAGTATGGGCATTTCATACGTAACGGCTCTATCCCCTGGTCCGACATCCACCGCAAACCGGGCGTCCATGGGCCCAAGTTCGCGGTTTCAAAGATTTTAGCACAACATCCCGGAAAGCTTAACGACCAGCCGTCAGTCACCCGCCACCGTGGAAGCTGCGGGCGGAAACCTGACGACGCAACGCCCTGCGTGTGCCCCGGCTTTGGCGCCCGGTCGCACCAGGATCCTTGGCGTAACATGGTGCTGCTTGCGCAATGCCTCCTGCCGTAGCACAATCGATAGCCTGGCAGGGTCGTAACGGCTACGCCAGCGAGCATTTATTGAACTTTTGCCCCCGCAGTCTCGTTTGGCTGGAGTGGAAGCGGGGTTCGGGGCGAGGAGCAGCGGGTGCTCTCGAGCGATGAAAAACTTGTAGAGCGCTGCATCCAGGGAGACGACACCGCCTGGGAGCAGATTGTAACCTCTTACACAAGGAGGATCTACAATCTGGGCTATCGCTACACGAACCGCAGGGATGAGGCAGAGGACCTGACCCAGGAGATTCTCATCAGGGTCTATCAGAACCTCAAGAGCTTCCGGGCAGACGCGGGGACTTTTCAGAACTGGATACTGAAGGTTGGGCGGAACTTGATCATAGATCATTACAGACAGACAAGGCGATTCCAGCAGGCCGCAGGCACGGAGGAGCTCGAGACCATGAACCTGAAGGATGAAAAGGTTCCAAGTCCCGAGCGCACCGTGGAGCGGGACGAAGCCGCGCGATTCCTCCGGGAAGGGCTCGAGGCCCTGTCGCCGGAACTGAAGGAGGCCATCATCCTGAGGGACATCGAAGGCATGGCTTACCTCGAAATCGCCGGACTTCTGGGAATCCCGGAAGGGACTGTGAAGAGCCGCATCAACCGGGGACGACTCGAGCTGGCCAAGCTCCTGTCCAAGCGGAGGGCGCAGTTGGGATGGCAGATGTAGGGGGTAGTGATGAAATGCCCGCAATTTGAAGAGCGCCTGAGCGAGTACATGGACCGCACCCTGCCGGCCTCTGAAATGGGCCAGGTGGCAGAACACCTGCACGAGTGCGCTAACTGCTCGGCGCTGCTCGAGGAAATGCGATCCATCCTGCTCAGGTGCAGAAGTTTTCCAAGCTACGAGCCGGAGATCGCCCTGATAGAGAGAGTCCTGCTCAGGACCACAGGGCGTCCGAGGACCCGCACCTTCAGGGAGTTGCTGGACCAGTATTTCCTGCGTCCTCTCCTGACGCCTCGCTTCGCTGCCGGCGCCGTCCTGACACTGATGTTTATCGGGCTCACGTTCGGCCTCTTCCGTGACCGGATCTCCTCGGCCACGGCTCTCCTGTCTCCCAGGGAACTTTTCAGCCAGATGGATCGCGGCGCCCAGGCTCTTTACAGCAGAGGCCTCAAGGTTTACGACAAGAAGAACGAGTGGCAGGCTCAATTCACGTTCATCAAAAACAACATGCTCAACAGGCTCGGATTGATGATCGACCAGCTGGATGTGCCTGTGGAGGGCAAAAAGAAGTCGGGGGAACCCCGGCAACAGCAGGAAAAGAATCCCAGCGGAAAGAGTAGTCTGCTGCTGTTGCCGACATGAGCTGAGCTGGGGAGATACAGGAACCGGACAACTAGGGGAGAGAGGCATTATGAAATGTTCATATCATGCAACCGCCGAGGCTCAGGATTTCTGCAGCGCCTGCAACAAACCCCTGTGCACCGAGTGTTCCCACCAGATCAAAGGGAAATACTACTGCCAGGACTGCCTTGTGCAGGGAGCAGAGTGGGCGGCAGCGGTCAAGGACCTGCGGATCCCTGCTGATTCACCCAAACGGGCCGCCGTCTGTTCCCTGATCCCCGGCATGGGAGCTGTCTATAACAACGAGTATCTGAAGGCTCTCACCTACTTCGCGGTTTTTGCGGCCCTGGTCATCATGTCAGACAACATCCACGGCATTTTCGGATTTGCGGCTTTCGCCTTCATCGTGTTCACGATGTTTGACTCCTACCGGACTGCGGAGGCAAGAGCACGCGCCCGGCTCGAAACCGGGACGGTCCCGGAAAGGTCGGCCATGGACAGGACTCCGTTTGCCTGGGGCATATTCCTTGTCCTCCTGGGGGTCCTTTTCCTTCTGCAGAACATCATTCCGTACCACTTCCTGAACAGGATGTGGCCTGCAGTGTTCATCCTGCTCGGTGCCTACCTTGTCTGGCGTTCGGTGAATGACCGCGCACAGTCAGCGGCTTCTTCGGTCCGCAAGGCGGCCGATGGCAACCAGGTTTAGGAGGAATCCCAAATGACGTCAACGGTGCGCCGCGGGACACTTACGGCAGGGCTGGTGCTGATCGCAATCGGAGTCGTGTTCTTCCTCGAGATCTGGTACGAGGGATTTTCGATCTGGCACCTGGTCGGCCGCTACTGGCCCGTCATACTGATACTCGTGGGCCTGAATAAGCTTTATGGATACTTCGCCTGGCAGGAGGCTCTACCTGCGCCGGAAGTCAGGCCAAAGGAGTAGGCATCCATGAGTGATCGAAGATATCGTCCTTCTCTGCTTGGCGGGCTTCTATGGACCGGTCTGGGCATCATTTTTCTTCTGCGCAACTTCGGCATCGGTCCGGACGTCTGGTCGCTGGCTGCCCGCTACTGGCCCATCCTGCTGATCCTGCTGGGACTCGGCAAAGTGATCGATTACTACCGACAGAAGGAAGGAGTTTCGCTCAGGGTCGGCGAAATCATCGGAATCCTGTTCCTGGTAATGGTCGGGACGTTGATCACAAAGGCCACCCAGAGCCACGTGGGGCGGATCTTCAGGGAGCTTCCGATCTCCATCGGCGGGACTCCTGTCCGGCCGGGCGAGTGGTTCGGGACTTCATACAGCTACACTGAAGAGAAATCCTACGCGCTGACCGCATCCACGCCCGTACGCATCGAGAACTCGTACGGTTCCGTAGTGGTGTCGCCCGGAAGCGACCAGGAAGTGAAGGTGCGCATTCGGAAGGTTGTGTACCAGAATGACGAATCGCGCGCGAAGGCGATCGGAGCTGAAATCAAGGTAGAAGCGGGGCCCGAGGGTCAGGCCGAGGCGGCGTCGTTTCTCGTCAAGACCAACCGCGATGCGCTCGCCTCAAAGGACTACCGGTTCAACACCGACCTCGAGGTCCTCGTTCCACCGAAGACGGAGGTCAAGGTCGAAAACTCCTTCGGTGAGGTCAGAGTGGCGAATCTCGAAGGCAGGCTCGAGCTGGGCACTACCCACAACGATTTGGAGATCCGGGATTGCACAGGCGAGTTCATCGCATCGAACCATTACGGTGATTCCCGGTTCATCAATCTCACCGGCAACCTGACTGTCGACGCCCGTGGCCGCGTCAACGCGGAAACCATCAAGGGCAATGTAACGGTGACCGACGAATTCCACCCGGTAGAGATCCGCGACGTGGACGGCACCCTGACTGTCACAAACACCGAGAGCAGCGTCAGTGTCGAGAAGGTAAGCAAACCCGTCGTCATCAGCGCGCGCGGCTCACAGGTCACGGTGAGCGCTCTCGGCAGCACCCTGAAGCTGGCGACCAGCCACCGTCGCGTCCAGGTTTCCGGCGTGGCGGCCGACGTCGAAGCAGAGACCAGTTACCTGTCCGCAACCATCAAGGACGTCAAGGGTAAGACCACTGTGCGCTCCAACTCAGACCGCCTGACCTTCGAGGATGTCGGTGCCCTGGATGTCAAGGCGCAGGGAACCGCAGTGACCGCGAGCAACGTGAGCGGGCCGGCCGATATTGAGACGACGATGAGGGATGTGGAACTGAATGACTTCAGCTCGGCGTGCAAGGTTGTCAGTCAATTCGGCGACATAACGCTCTCCCCCAGGACGCTGGGGAAGGGCGAGATAAACGTTAAAGGCAAGAACGGCGCGATTGAGCTCTACATCCCGGAGGGAGCTGCTTTCGAAATCCAAGCCAATGCGCGTAACGGCCGGGTCCTTTCGGACTACGCCGGCCTTCTCCCGGCGGAGGCGGGTCCTGACTTGGGAACGCTCAATGGGAGGGTCAAGTCCGGGGGACCGAAAATCGTGCTCGATTCTGAATACGGGAACATCCAGCTGCGGACACGAGGCGCCGAAAAAGCGGAGAACAGTTCAAACTGATTTCCGGGGGAGATTTCCCATGAGAAAGGCTCTGTGGTCATTTTCAGCCGTGCTGCTGGCGCTTCCATTCGCCGGCTGCGATCTCGAGGAGCGCGTGCCCGCCGAGGTAATTTCGGTCGCGAAAAGCCAACCGCTTGGCACGGAAAAGAACCTCGAGGCAGACATAGGCTTCGATGTCGGGTCGCTCGAAGTAGCCGCGGAAAAGGGAACCGTGGCCTATACCATCGACCTGGATTACGACAAGGCCAGCTACCAGGAGGTCATCGGCTACCAACAGAGCGATGGCACCGGACTTCTCAAGTTCCGTCTTGAAAGCCTGCACAAGCTGGGCCTCAGGTCGGATCGGCACCCGAACAGGCTGCGCCTTGGCCTGACCAACACCATACCGGTCAAGCTGGCGATCAACACAGGTGTCGGAGATGCCAGGCTTTCTCTCACTGGATTGCAGTTGACCGACCTCGACATTGAATCCGGAGTAGGCGGTGCCCGGATTTCCGCCTACGAGCCTAACCCGGTCTCCTGTAATCGCATCCGCATCAAGAACGGCGTCGGGAGCCTGGACGCGGTCGGTCTCGGTAACCTGAAATTCAGCGAACTGGATTTCGAAGGCGGCGTCGGCGGCGCGAACCTTGATTTCACCGGCGAGTGGCAGCGGGATGCCGAGATAAAGATCCAGGTGGGTGTCGGCGGCGTCAGCGTCAAAATGCCCCGCGGAATAGGCGTGAGGGTCGAAGGCCAGAAGAATTTCCTCAGCGGCTTCCACCTCGATGGCTTCACCATGCGGGACTCCTACTACTTCAGCGAAGGTTACGACGAGGCCAGGATCCGCGTGTCCGTGCGCGTCGTAACGGGCGTTGGAGGGTTCAAGATCTCCTGGATTTGAGCTCCCACCCACAGGCCAGCCGATCAATCGATCGAATCCGTGCGGCTCGGCATGTTGGGCAGGCTTGTTGATCCCTGACCCCTTGCATCCTGCGTATCGTACAATGCTCCTGCGCCCCGGGGCGCGGACCGCCCGTTCGATTGCAGAGAGGACCGTCATTCGCCGTTGTTCCAGGCAGTCAGGGAGGCCACGGAAGAGGCTGTCTACAATTCGCTTTTCATGGCCGGGACGGTTACAGGCTACGCGGGACATACCGTCGAAGCCATCCCGGTCGATAAGGTCCTGGAGATTTGCCGCGAGCACAAGGTGCTCCGGGAGACCAGGTAAAGGCGCCAGGAGTTGATACATGATCCAGCATCTCGTGATCCTAGCTGCAACCCTTCTCGCCGGAGGTCCGGCCTCGCTATTCCAGGAACCGGCCGGAGAGCAGGAAGCGCCTTACATAGAAAGGACTCAGAAGCAGTTCGTGTTCTTCCCGGGCGGGAGGGTCGAACTGACCCTCGGCGTCGCCGGAAATGTCAGGATCGTCGGCTGGCAGCGCCCGGCCGTGGTTGTCGAGATGGAAAAGATCGTCTACGGCATGCCTCAGGAGAAGGCCAAGGCGCTTCTGAGCGAGTTCCCGATTCGCGTCAAGTGGACCCAGTCAGCCGCGACCGTTCTGGCTCCTGCAGCCGTGCCGAAGAATCCATCGCCCAAGCTGGTTACGCCCGCCATCGAGATCAACATCACCATGTACGTACCGAAGCAGCGAACCGACCTCAAGCTGCTGATCGTGAAAGGTGACCTCGCCGTCGAAGACCTTGCCGGGTGGACCGAGGCGACGCTGCGGGAAGGTTCCATGGAAATGAGAGGGATATCGGGGTACTTCTCCGGCCTGACCGATGCGGGCGACATTGAGGCCGACATGCTGGGGAAGCGCTGGGACGGATACGGGTTCACCGCGGTCACCCAGCGTGGGAAGGTGCTCGTGCGACTCCCGGAGGAGTACTCCGCAGCCCTCCAGCTCGAGACCCGCGATGGGGCGCTGTCGGTGGTCTATCCTGAGCAGCTGGTGGACGGGGAGTCAGTGCCGCTCACGGCTGTCACCAACAAGAATGCGCGTTCACTGAGTGCGACGGTCGGTTCAGGAGGTGCCCCGATCAAGCTTGTGACAATGAAGGGCGAGGCGCGGCTGGAAAGTAAACCCTCCCAATGATGTCGCTGCCCGCCCGCGCCGCCCGTCACTCGACAAGCTTGAGGTGAAGCTCGGCCAGATGCTTCTGGTCGAGCTCCGAGGGCGCGTCGAACATGAGATCGCTCGCGCTCGCGGTCTTCGGGAACGCGATCACTTCGCGTATGTTGGGCTCGTCCGCCAGCAACATGACCAGGCGGTCGATTCCCGGCGCCATCCCGCCGTGCGGCGGCGCTCCGTACTCGAACGCTTCCAGCATGTGGCCAAAGCGCCGCTTGGCCTCCTCGTCGCTGTAACCGAGGCTTCTGAAGATCTTCGCCTGTATGTCCCTGCGGTGTATACGGATGCTCCCGCTCGAGAGCTCGTATCCGTTGCAGACAAGGTCGTAGGCATTGCACAGGACGGAGCTCGGATCGCTCTCCAGCTTGTCCAGATGCTCCTCCCGCGGCATCGTGAATGGGTGGTGGGCGAATGTCCATCGCTGCTCGGCGTCGTTCCACTCGAACATCGGGAAATCGACGATCCATCCGAAAGCAAGAAGGTCCGCCGGCGCGAGCTTGAGCCGGTCACGGAATTCCAGACGCAGAGCCCCGAGAGCCTTGCAGGCCACGGCCGCCCTGTCCGCGACGATGCATACCA